>JAIRXV010000336.1 GCA_031268115.1 Bifidobacteriaceae bacterium | reverse complement strand
CCCGCACCTGCGCGATTCTGGCCGAACGGACCGTCAGGAGCGGGGCGGCCACACCAGCGGCCAGGAGGCAAGCCAAGAGAGCGACCCCTGCCAACGGCACAAAGATCGCAACAAAGCCCGCCGACGCGCCCACCAACAGGGCCGCCACTAGGGCCGGCGCGATTCCACGGATGACCAGGTCGCCGATGTCCTCCACGTCCGCTCCGACCCGCGCCAGCAGATCGCCGCGCCGCAACAGCGCCGTGGTCGCGACTTTCCCCCGCGCGAGCTTCTCGTAGAGGCTGACCCGTAACTGCGTCATCCCGTCCAACGCGACACGGTGCGTCGCCAAACGCTCAAGGTAGCGGAACAGGCCGCGGGTGATCCCGAACAGGCGCACGAGCACCACACATACTTCGAGCGTCAGGATGGGCGGTGCCTGCGCTGAACGCACGATCAGCCAAGCCGAGGCAGCCGCCAAGCCCACCGAGGAAACTAACGTCATCGCCCCGGCCGCGACCGCGCGGATCAGGGGCATCGGGCGTAAACCCGTCATCTTGACGGCTCGCCAAAGAGGATCCGATGCGGCGATGGTCTTCATGCGTCCGCCTCGGCCGTCAGCTTCGCGGCAGGGGCCGAGACCACCTCGACGGTCTGGTCCGCAGCCGCGATCAACGCCGTGCGGTGGGCCACGACCAGGACCGTATGCCCGCGTTTGGCGAGGTCCGCGATGGTGTCTTGCACTATCTCGGCGGTGGCCGCATCGAGGTGGGCGGTTGGCTCATCGAGGATCGTCACCGGCCGGTCTTGGAGCAACGCGCTTGCCAGGGCCAGGCGTTGTCCCTGACCAACGGACAGCCCGACGCCACCGTGGCCGATGGCGGTGCCCCAGCCATCGGGCAGGCCCGCCAGCACCCGGTCGAAGCCGGCCCGGCGGGCGGCGGCATCCGCCGCGGCCAGGTCGGCCCCCTTGGGCGTGGGGTTTGAGACGAAATCGCCGGTCACGTTTTGCCACACGGTGCCCGGCAGCAGGGCCGGGCGCTGGGGCACCCAAGCGATTTGGGCCCACCACGCCGCGGGGTCGATATCGGCCAGATCGTGGGGGCCGTCATCGTCCACGGCGGTAACTGCGCCTCTATCCGGGGTAAGCAGGCCGAGCAGCACATCCACCGCAGTGGACTTACCGACCCCGTTCGGACCGACGAACGCGGTCACCGAGCCCGGGCGCAAAGTGGCGTTCAAGCCGGCGGGTGAATAGCGGTCCCGGTCTGGGTGGCGGACGGCGACGTCTTCGAGGACTATCCGGGCGCGGCGAAGATCGGGCGCGGGACCCGTGCCGCGGGCTGGAGCCGGAGTCTGAAGAATCTCAAACGCCTGATCGGCCGCCGCCAACCCATTGGCCGAGGCGTGGAAGTGGGTGCCGACAGCGCGGATCGGGAAATAGACCTCGGGGGCCATGATGAGAACGGCTATACCCGTGAACAGCGCAAGGTCGCCGTAGACCAAGCGCATCGCTATGGGCACTGCGACCAGCGCCACCGACAGCGTTGAAACCAATTCGAGGGCCGCCCCTGAGAGAAAGGCGATCCGGACCGTTGAGAATGTGGTCCGGGCGTGCGCGTTGGACACTTCGCGAACCCGCGCGGCCGGACCCATCTCACGGCCGAGGGCCTTTAGGGTGGGCAATCCGCAGAGCAGATCTAACACGCGGGACCCGAGCGTGGTCATGGCCGATAGGCGTTGCTCGGCTATCGCGGCGGTGGTTTTGCCGATCAAGATCATGAATACCGGCACTAGCGGCAGCGTGACCAGCATTATGACCGCGCTGATCCAGTCCATCGCGCCGACAACGATCAGCAGGGCCGGAGTCAGCGTGGCCACCATCAGAAGCTGAGGCAGGTACTTGGCGAAATAGGCGTCGAGGGCGTCCAAACCGCGGGTCGTGAGGGCCGCGGTGGCAACCCCGTGCCCTTCGTCGCGCCAGCGCGGCCCGAGCGCGACCGTGTGGGCGAGGATCTGGCCGCGCAGGTCCGCGATGACGTTGGTGGCCGCTCGATGCGAGTAGCGCTCTTGGGCGGCGGCCACGAGGGCGCGGCCCCCCGCCACGGCCAGGATCGCGATCAAACGGGGAATGAGCCTCTCCAAGGTCGTGGTGCCCTGAGCCAGGGGGGCGAGTACGGACGCGATGAGGATGGCTTGGGCTACGACTAGACCGGCCGTGGCGGCACCGAAGACGGCAGTGAGAACGATGTAGCGTCGAGCGGCCCGGGCGCGGGTCAGCAGCCGAGAATCGAGCGGCTTCATGGTCTCAGTGTTCCAGACCTCGCCGGATGGCGCTCCAGCATCGGCTGGGGGCCGCTCTTGGGCAAATAGGCGCCGCCTCTGGCGATGGGGAACCAGAGGCGGCGCTTGTCGGGAGTCGCCCGGCGGAGGCCGCGGGCGTGCAAAGTATCTACTTGGTCGGTGCGAGCCCAGTGGATGCGGGAATCCGATCCGCGTTGACACGCTTCCGGAAAACCCAGATACTCCACGCCTGGTAGGCCAAGACCACGGGGACCAGCACACAGGCCACGATGGTCATTAGCTTGAGCGTCAGATCGCTGGAGGAGGCCGCCACTATCGGTAGGCCGGTGACGGCCCGCTCGACCTCGAAGCCCAGGCCTTGCAGCGTTTCGACGCTGGTGAGGATAGGCGTCAGATCGGCGCCATCCACAAGGTCGACTCCCGGAATCGCGGACAGGGCATCGCCCACCAGCGTGATCTTGGAGGCGTTGATGACGTTCGGGAACAACGATCCGAAGATCAACACGACGGCGCTGGCAATGCCCGCGGTGGTACACGTGAAAGCGAGGCCGTACTTGTTGCCGAATGTGAACAGACACGCCAGAATCAGGGCGATGGCGGCAATCCCGACCGCCCCCCAAGTCCAGGTGTTGTTCGAGTACGCCAGTTGCATCCAAATGGCCCACACGGCCGCGGCCGCGGTGGCAGCGATCATGAGCTTGGGGGCAAGCGCCTTGGCTCGGGCCTCCAAGTCGCCGGTGGTCTTCATTGACGTGAAGATCGTTCCGTGGGCGAGGAACAGCAGCGCTGTCACCACGCCCCCCAACAGGCAGAACGGGTTGGAGACCAAGTCGAAGAAGTTGCCGCCGTACAGGATCTTGGTTGTGCCGATCTGAAGTGGATCCACACGGGCGGGCACGCCCGCAACGAGGTTGGCGAAGGCCACTCCCCAGAGCACGGCGGGCAGCCATGAGCCGAGCGAGATCGCCCAATCCCAGCCCTTGCGCCAACGGTCGGAATCGACCTTGCCGCGGTACTCGAAGCCGACGTTGCGGACGATCAGTGCGAGCAGGATTAGGAACAACGGCAAGTAGGCGGCCGAGAACAGCGTGGCGTACCACTCGGGGAACGCCGCGAAGGTGGCGCCGCCAGCCGTCAACACCCAGACTTCGTTGCCGTCCCACAGCGGGCCGATCGTAGTGAGCATGGCGCGCTTCTCGCGATCGTTCTTGCCTAGGAACGGGAAGGCCATGCCTACGCCGAAGTCGAAGCCTTCAAGCACGAGGTAGCCGGTCCACAGGACCGCGATCAGGCCAAACCAGAGGATTTGCAGCGCGCTGGGTGTGCCAGCGAGGAATTCGATCAGGCTCTTGAGTGCGTCAAGGGCGGTATCGGCATCTAGTGGTTCTGTCAGCATGGGTTATCGCCTCCTGTCCTCTAGTACGCGAACGACAGCGGCCCGGAATCATCCGTGTCGTCGCCCTTGATTGGTATTGATTCTTCTTGGTCCACGCCCTTACCGGTGTACTTGATCATCAGTTTGAACCAGAAGACGGCCATGATCAGGTAGATCAGGGTGAACCCGACAAGTGTGATCACCACGGACCCGGTGCCGACGACGGTCTCGGGAGAGACCGCGGCCTGGGTGCGTAGCGCGATGCCCGGATCGGGCACACCGTACTGGGTGAGCGGGTAGACGATCCAGGGTTGGCGGCCGACCTCGGTGAAGATCCAGCCGAATGCCGCGGCCAGGAACGGGGTGGGCAACGTGATCAACGCCCACGCTTTGAGCCCGCCGGATCCGGACACTCGCCCGCCTCGCAACGCGATCAGCGCCCAAAGAGCCATGACCGCTGCGAATATCCCCAGGTAGATCATCAAACGGAAAGACCAAGCGGTTGCCATGAACGGCGGGCTGTAATCCGCGGCCGAGCCGTCGGCGTTCTCGGTGCCGAACTTGTTCTCGAATTCGGACTGCAATTCCTGAAGGCCCATGACCGTCCCGGTGCTGCTGCCGGTGGCCAAGAGGGAGGCCAAACCCTTTATGGGAATGAGCTTGGCACCCGCGAATTCGCCGTCCTCGCAGACACCGAACGGGGCGACCGTGAAGGGTGCGCCCTCGCCATCGGCCTCGTAGGCGGTGACGCACAGCGCTTCGGCCGCGGCCATCTTGGTGGGCTGGATTTCGGCCATGACCACGCCTTGGTTGTGCCCAGAGAAGATCAGCGATAGCCCGGAGACGATGATGGCGATCGTGCCGACTACGGCCGAACGGCGGTAGACGTTTCGCGCCAAGTCCTCGTTGCCCTTGCGGACGGACTTGACGATCCACCAGACGGAGATGCCTGCCATGAAGGTTCCGGCCACCATGAAGGATGTTGAGATGGTGTGCCAGAACGTAGATAGCGACAGATTGGAGAACAGCATGTCGCCGAGGGATGTCATCTCGGCCCTGGGGAGGGGATTTTCGTTCTCGTCGAGGATCGTGGCCCCGACCGGGTATTGCATGAACGAGTTGGCGGCGAGGATGAAGAACGCCGACAGATTGACCGCGAAGGCGACCAACCAGATGGTGGCGAGGTGGACACCCTTGGAAAGGCGGCCCCAACCGAAGATCCAGATGCCGAGGAATGTCGATTCGATGAAGAACGCCGCGAGCGCCTCCATCGCGAGGGGTGCGCCGAAGATGTCGCCGACGTACCGGGAATACTCTGACCAGTTCATGCCGAACTGGAACTCTTGAACGATGCCAGTGACGATACCCAAGGCGAAGTTGATCAGGAGCAGTTTCCCGAAGAACCTCGTCAGCCGGTACCACTCATCTTTGCCCGTCTTGACCCAGAAGGTCTGGAGCAGTGCCACGAGCGGGGAAAGCCCGATCGTGAGGGGCACGAAGATGAAGTGGTACACCGTGGTGATGCCAAACTGCCATCGAGCCAGGTCTAACGCCTCCACGTGAGCCTCCGCAATGAGGATGAGGGCGAGGAGGACACAGACATGGTTGCCGATGTCCCCGCCGCCGGTTGGTTGATGTGCTTCCAGCACGTGACGTGCCGGATCCAAGCTATGAGCTACCCCCCCTTATACCAAGGACTTAAGTCCCAAGTTCTTCACAATTTCTGCCGATTTACGCGGCGAGCATGAGACCGCCCTGACGAAAAATAGTAGAAACACTCCCGGATCGCGGGCGTGTCGGAGCTTCTCACGGCGCCTCCGGAGGCGGCGGTTCAACAGACGGTTCAGCGACCTCGGTCGACTCAAGCGGAGGCCCGCGCGGCCCGCGTGCCCCAATAGCCGGTGAAAGTACCGAGTGCCGGACGCTGGCGTTGCGCCACGCCCCAGCCGCGGACGGGCGCCGGTTTGACGTTTGGCGCCGCATGGCGCGAGGCTGGACGGCGATCATGACCGCACATGCCGCAGCCGATTCGAGGCTCCCAACACCGGGGCGACCCCCACCGCCGGACCTTTTCCCCGCCTTGGAACCGCTACTCGCCCAGGTTTCCAGCCCAATCGACTACGTGGGCGGGGAGGTGGGTTGCGTGCGCAAACCCTGGAACCCAATTCCAGGCTCCCCGACCGCCCGATGGGCGCTGCTTTTCCCCGACGCCTACCAAGTGGCCATCGCCAACCAAGGTGTCCAAATCCTGTATGAGCTTCTCAACGAACGCCCCGACGCCCTAGCGGAACGCGCCTACACCCCATGGCCCGATCTGGAGGCGTTGCTGCGCGAGGCCGGCATCCCAGCGTTCACCGTCGACACACACCGTTCGCTGGCCGCGTTCGATGTGGTCGGCGTCTCCCTCGCCACTGAACTCGGCTACACCAACATCCTGACTTGCCTCGATCTTGCCGGCATCCCATTGCGGTCCGCGGACCGCACGGACACGCATCCCTTGGTGGTCGCGGGCGGGCACGGTGCGTTCAACCCCGAACCGCTCGCGCCGTTCCTGGACGCGGTTGTGCTCGGGGACGGCGAGGAGGCCGTGGGAAGGGTGAGCGACGCCATCGTCCAATGGAAACAGCAGGCCAGGCCGGGTGGGCGCGACGGCCTCCTGCGTACCCTAGCCATGTCCGGCCTTGCCTACGTTCCCGCGCTTTACCGGGTTTCGTATTGGCCAAACGGACCGATTTCCGAGGTAACGCCCGTGGACGATGACGTTCCTCCACACCCCGCCAAACATACCGTTCACGATTTGGATGCCTGGCCATACCCCAAGGCGCCGATAGTGCCGTTCTCGGCGGCCATCCACGAGCGGATGAGCGTGGAGATATTCCGCGGTTGCACTCGCGGGTGCCGGTTCTGTCAAGCGGGAATGATCACGCGACCGGTGCGCGAACGGTCGGCGTACACGATAGGAGAAATGGCCGCGCAAGGCCTGGCCGCGACCGGTTACCCCGAAGTGGGCCTGACGTCCCTTTCCAGCGCGGACCACACGGAAATCGAACCGATCCTGCGGGGCCTAGCCGATCGGTACGCAGGCACCAGCGTGGGCCTGTCGTTGCCCTCCACCCGCGTGGACGCATTCAACGTGGACCTGGCAGAGGAATTGATCCGCGGCGGGCGCCGGCCCGGATTGACATTCGCGCCCGAGGGCGGTTCCGAACGGATGCGCCGGGTCATCAACAAGATGGTCACGTCCGAGGATTTGCTGCGAACAGTGCGGGCGGCGTTCTCGCGGGGATGGCGTTCAGTCAAACTGTATTTCATGTGCGGCCTACCCACCGAAACCGACGATGACGTAGCCGCCATCGCGGACCTTGCCCGCCGCGTTGTGGTGGCCGGCCGGGAAGAATCGGGGCGGCGGGATATCGGTTGCACCATCTCAATCGGACCGTTCGTGCCCAAACCGCACACGCCCTTCCAATGGGCCGCCCAGGCCACCCCTGAAGTGGTGGACCACCGACTGCGCGTACTGCGCGACGCCGTGGACCGGGACCGGTCCACGCGCCGAGCCATCGCGATCCGAGCCGCGGGCGGTCGCACGGCCCAAGTTGAGGGGCTGTTGGCGAGAGGGGACCGGCGGGTGGCCGACGCGATCGAAGCGGTGTGGCGCGCGGGCGCCCGGTTCGATGGCTGGCGCGAACACCTGAGACTCGACCTGTGGGAACAGGTGGGCGGGGAAGCGCTCGCCCAGCACGGGATCGACATCGCGTGGGTCACTGGCCGCGAACGCGACGAGGCCGAAGTGTTGGCGTGGGACCACCTGGACGCGGGCCTAGATCGAGGTTGGCTGTGGGACGACTGGTGCGAGGCGATCGAGGGCGGGGGCGTCGAGGACTGCCGCTGGTCGGGCTGCTACGACTGCGGTGTGTGCACCACGCTTGGGGCCGAAACCCAGATCGGCCCGAGCGGCGGAGGGATCGGACGCCCGCCGTGGGCAGAAAAGGCGCTGGATGGGGGTGTGGG
>JAIRXV010000307.1 GCA_031268115.1 Bifidobacteriaceae bacterium | reverse complement strand
CCGGGGGAGTGGCCTCGCTCGGTCCAGTTGTACGGCACGGACCCGGCCACTATCGCGGCCGCCTGCCGTTTGATCGGGTCCGAGCGCTTGGCCGATCACATCGACCTCAACTTCGGCTGTCCCGTCCCCAAGGTCACGCGCAAGGGCGGAGGCGCGGCGCTGCCGTGGAAGAGCGGCCTGTTCCGGCAGATCGTTGGGCGTGCGGTGGATGCGGCTGGCGCTTTCGATCTGCCGGTCACCGTGAAAATGCGCCTAGGTATCGACGCCGCCCACCTGACGTTCCTTGAGGCCGCCGATGACGCCGCTCACCTGGGGGCCGCCGCCATCGCCTTGCACGCCCGCACAGCCGCCGAGCACTACTCGGGCCGGGCGCACTGGGACGCCATCGCGGCGCTCAAACGGGCCGTGTCTGGGGTGCCGATCCTCGGCAACGGGGACATCTGGTCCGCGCGGGACGCCTTGGCGATGATGGAACAGACCGGTTGCGACGGAGTGGTGATCGGGCGAGGCTGCCAGGGCCGCCCATGGCTGTTCGCGGATCTAGCCGCCGCTTTGAGCGGCTCGCCACACCGGGTGCGCCCGACGTTGGGTGAGGTGGCCGCCATCGTCCTGCGGCATGCCGAACTGACGGTGGACCACCTCGGAGACGAAGGTACGGCGCTGAGGCAGATGCGCCACCACATGGCGTGGTACTTCCGGGGTTATCCAGTGGGCGGTGAGGTGCGCCGCCAGCTGGGGTTGGTCGAGTCCATGGCCGGGCTGGAGCGGATCCTTTCCGCGTTGGACCAGGACGCGCCGTGTCCACCTGCCGTGGAGGGGCCGCGCGGACGGGCGGGCAGCCCCAAAACGCCGACCTTGCCGGACGGCTGGCTCGATTCGCGCGAGATTTCCCCGCAATGGCGAGCCAAGCTCCACGAGGCCGAGCTGGACGTTTCGGGAGGATAGGGCACCGGCCGCGTCGGGCGCCGCCCCACGCCCTATGTCAGGCCCGTGAATCCCAGCTCGCGCAATACGGATTTTGGGAATTCCGAGCGGACGGTCACTTGTGGGTCCACTACTTGGCAGAACTTTAGGTCGCCCACCAGGCTCATGAGCCGGCCCGCGTCGTTCGCGCCGAGCCCAACGATTTGCGTCAGGAAATCGTGCATGTGGTCCGTGGCGAGATGGTATGCCTCGTCCGTGGTGGGCGCGGAAGCTATCGCAGCGTAGATCTCATCGTTTTCAAAGAACGGAACGGGCAGGCGCTTTTCGCGGATCGTTTCCACCGCGACGGTGACTTCGGCGGGGGTTTCGGCGCCGCATACCAGCACTTCGCCGTCCGCCATGAGCGAGTGGACGTCGCCGCATCCGAATAGTCCTCCGGGTACCGCGGCCCGGAAGTAGACGGCGGCTCCGGCCCCGATGAGCCGGCAGTCCATGTTGCCGCCATGCACGCCTGGGGTGCCGTTGGGTACGGCGCCGCTGGCGGGCGCCAGCCCGATCACCCCAATCATCGGCCGCGATGGCAACGTCAGCGGTCCGCGCCCAGTGTCCAGGACGATGGCGTCGGGCAGGTTGGTCAGGATCGTCGTCTCGGGTGTGACCCGGGAGGCTAGGGCGCCGTCCCCTGGGATCGCTGTCATCGTCGCATGTCCCACGGGAGTCAAGGAGACAATGCGGACGCGAACGACGTCGCCGGGGGCCACTCCATCGACGTAGACCGGGCCGGTGGCCGGGTTGATCGTGGACCAGTCGAGGGCATCGAGGGTGTCCTCAGCGCTGTGAATCTGGTTGCCGAAGCAATCCAATGTGGTCAGCGCTATCTCTTCGCCCTGCTGGGCGTGAGCGGCTGGCGTGAGGTCGGGTGAAAAGGCGTAGAAGACGTGGCTGGAATCTACGGTGGTCATGGCGCTTCCTGATCGGTGGACGTTGCTTGTGCGGGCGCGGTGGGCCGCTGGCGGGCGTGCGGAGTTATCCGAGACCATAGCGCGGCCAAGGCGGCGAAGGTGAGTTCGCGGCCTTTGGTGATGCCGGTGGGCCGCCAGACGAGGAACAGGATCATGAGCACACCGAGCACGATCTCGGTGATGCCATACGCTTCGAACCCCTGTTGAGTCAGTCCCAATTCGAGCTGCCTGAGGCCTTGGCGTGCGAGGGTGATCAGGAGCCACCCGAAAAAGGCACCCGATACCGACATCGTTCCGCCGATTACGAGCATGGTCAGGATCGTGAATAGTTCGACGAGATAGAAGGATTTCGCGGTGATGGACAGCATGTAGTGGGACCACAGCGCCCCGGCCACTCCGCCGACCGCCGCCGAGATGACGTAGGAGCGGTAGCGCACGGCGACTACGTTGATACCGGCGGCGCTGGCCGCGAAACGATCATCCCGTGAGGCCCGCAGGCGCAGCCCAAGGGAGGATTCCTTGAATAGAAAGGCCAGGACGATGGCGCCCACCGCCACGAGTGTCGCGGTCCAAAGCGTGGTGGAACGCATTCCGCCGAGCGTGAAGGTGCGGGGTCCGTTGGTGACCTGCTGCCACTGGAGCAGGATGACGTTGATCACGATCAGCAAGGCGAATTGTGTGATGATTCCAGCCGCGTCCGAAAGGCGCATGAGGGGCCATGCGATCGCCGCGGCGACCGCCGCCGCGACCAGTGCGCCCACGGCCACGGCCAGTGGGAACGGCATTTCTATGTCGATGAGGAATTCGTACATAACGGGGATTTGCAGGCGTTTGGTTTGGGGCGACATCGAGCATATGGCGGAGGCGAACGCCCCGATACCGACGTAGCCCACATAGCTCCACGACAGGATGCCCGAGTTTCCCATGAACATCTGGAAGCCCATGACCATGGTCAAGGTGACGCAGGAGATGGTGAAGATGTCCTCGATCAGCCCATCGTTGAACCACCAGACAAAACCTGCCCCCAGCAGGAGGATCGCGCTGAGCAGCGGGATGGTGGCGTACTTGGCGAGCCAGGTGGGTGTTTTCACTAGCCGACACGCTCCTCGGCGTAGGAGCCCCGAATGAGGCCCTCGGGTCGCAGCACAAGGAACAGGATGACGATGACGAACATGAAGGCATCGCGGAAAGAAAGCAGGGTAGTGGGCAGGGTGAGGGACAGGACGTTGGCGATCGCCGCGTAGGCAAAACCGCCCACTACGGCCCCCACGAGGGAGTGCATGCCGCCGATCACCACTGCGATGAACCCTATGAGTAGCGGGGCGGAACCCATGAGCGGTTCGACGGCGCCGCTGCGGGCGGTCCAAAAGATCGCGACAATCCCGGACAGCAGTCCAGAGATGACGAACGCCGCGGAAATGACGAGGTTGGCGGGAACGCCCATAAGCCGAGCGGTGGTGAAGTTCTCCGACGCCCCGCGCATGGCGATGCCGAGCACGGTTCTGCGCATGAGCAGGCTCAACCCAATGAGCAACACCGCCGTGGTGGCGATCATCAGGTAGGACCGCAAGGGCGTGACGATGCCGAATAGGGTGACGTTTCGGTTGAAGAATCCTGGGAACGGCGGTGCCTTGGAGCGGGGCGAGATCGACAACTGCACGGTGTCCTGCAAGATCACGCTGAGGGCAAAAGACGTCACCAAGAGAGCGTCGAGGGACCGTCCCCTAAACGGCCGGAAGGCGATGACTTCGGATCCGAAGCCCATGACCGCTCCGGCGGCGATGGCGGCGACAAACACGACCGGCCAGGGCAGGTCGGTGAACACGCCAAGGGCGTAAAGGACGTAGGCGCTGATCATGATGTACTCGCCGTACGCGAAGTTGACGAGCTGCATTATCCCGAACACGAACACCAGCCCCAGCGAAAGCAGCGCGTAGAGACTGCCCAAGGAAAGTGTGTTGACGATGAATTCGACGATGACGGTCAGGCTCACGCGATGCCTCCCGCCTGGTCTGTGCCCAAGTAGACCGCGGCGATATCGTCCGCGCTCATATCTTGCGGGCGGCCGGCGAATTCGACAGTCCCTGTGTTCAGGAGGTAGGCGCGATCGGCGATCTTGAGGGCGCGTTCCGCGTTCTGCTCCACCAGCAGGATCGTCATGCCGCGGCGCGAGAGGTTGGCGATCAGCTCGAAGATGGTGTCGACCATTGTGGGTGAGAGCCCGAGGGAGGGTTCGTCCAACATCAACAACGACGGGTGGGACACCAGTCCACGGGCGATCGCCAGCATTTGTTGCTCGCCGCCGGATAGGAGCCCGCCGGCCTGGTGGTAGCGCTCCGACAGGATTGGAAACAGGTTGAACACGTCTTCGAGGTCCGCGGCGAATTGGGCCGCCTTGTACTTCCCGAACGCCGCGATTCGCAGGTTTTCAGCGACGGTGAGGGACGGGAATATCTCGCGGCCCTCCGGGACGAGTGCGACGCCGAGCTTGTGGACTTGTTCGGGCGGTTTGCCTGCGATAGGGGCGCCCTGGAGGAGGATTTGGCCGATTGACGGTTTCAGGACTCCCGCGATGGCTTTCAGGGTCGTGGATTTACCGGCGCCGTTGACTCCGCAAAGGCAGACCAGCTCGCCTT
>JAIRXV010000282.1 GCA_031268115.1 Bifidobacteriaceae bacterium | reverse complement strand
GTGCATCCGCCCCGAGATTCGCGATGACGAGGGTGGTGCGGTTGACAAACGCCACCACCGACTTCACCGAATGCCCGGGCAGGTCGTTGACCCAGGCCAGCGACCCAGTGCCGAGGCCTAGCTGCCGGCGTAGCCACAGTGCTGCCCGGTATGTCTCATAGGTGGAGGCAGGCACGCCGCGTTGGGCGTCGACGGCCAGCTCGCGCCAAATGGCGGGTTGCGGCAGCCACGGACGATCCGCCGCTGAGAAGCCGCAGTGGGGCGCGGCGGCCACCCAAGGCAGCGGCACACGAGCGCCGTCCCGCCCTCGGACCGCGAACCCAGAGCGTCGCCACATCGGATCTTCGAGTGCCGCTTCCGGTAGCGTCGAATCCTCCGGCAAACCCAATTCCTCGCCTTGGTACAGGTAGGCCGCACCCGGCAAAGCCAGCATCAGCAGCGTGGCGGCTCGCGCCCGGGCCTCAGCGTTCGCTCGGTCCGGAGTCGGATCGTCTGGGCCGAGCCCACCGGCCCAAGCCAACTCCGGAGGCAGCGACAGCCTCGTGAGGTGCCGGATCACATCGTGGTTGGACAGCACCCACGTGGCCGGCGCCCCGACCTCATCCAACGCTTCCAACGTGCCGGCGATGGCGGCCCTCTGGTCTGTTGCTTCCCACGCCGCGGCAAGGAACTCGAAACCGAACGCTTGATTCATCTCGTCGGGGCGAACGTAGCGGGCGAGGCGCTCCGGAGGGGAAACCCACGCTTCTCCCACGAGGACCCTATTCCCGGGGTATTCGTCGAGTACCGCCCGCCACTCGCGGTAGACCTCGTGAACTAGTTCTTGATCCCACTGGGGGCCAACGTCCCGCCGGGGCGCGGACAGAGGGGCGTCGCGCTCACCGCGCCGGAGTGCGAGATCGGCGGCCTTCGTTGCTTCGGCGTTGCCCACTGGCGACACCCAGTCGGGTGCGGCGTCCGGCAGCCCGTCGGCTTTGACCAGCGCGTGGGCGTTGTCCACCCGGAACCCGGCGACGCCTCGCTCCAACCAAAACCGCATGATGGAGATGTATTCCGCCCGCACGGCGGGATTCTGCCAGTTCAGGTCCGGTTGGTGGACATCGAACAGATGCAGGTACCAGTGCCCGGGTTCGTCCGGCGGCCCCGGGAAGCGACCCCACGCCGAACCCCCGAACTTCGACTTCCAGGAATTGGGCGGCCGTTCCCCGCGTTCGCCGCGGCCGCGCCGGATCACGTACCGAGCCGCCTGAGGCGAATCGGGACCGGCGGCAACGGCCGCCTTGAACCAGGGATGCGCGTCAGACGTGTGATTGGGAACCAGATCGATGATCGTTTTGATGCCAAGATCGTGGGCTTTGTAAAGAACAGCATCGAAGTCCGCAATTGTGCCCGCCCGGGGGTCCACGGCGCGGTGGTCGATGATGTCATAGCCGCCGTCCACCCAGCCGGATGCGTAGAAGGGGCCGATCCAGATCGCGTCCACTCCCAGGTGGGAGAGGTAATCGAGATGTGCCCTCACACCGGTCAAATCGCCGATGCCGTCGCCGTCGGCATCGGCGAACGAGCGCAGATAGATCTCATACACCACGGCCGAACGCCACCACGGCTGATTCTCGGCCGATGAGACCGCATGCACCAATTCCATCGCTCCGGCGGAAGCAACGGCCGGAGTCGAAGGGGTCGGTGTGGGACCGCTCACAGTGGGCTCCTTTGTCCTGGTCTGTCGGTGGTGTTTGTCAACCGTGAGTCAAGCATGGACCACGGTACTGCCTTAGGGGAGTTTGAGGTGACACCACCGCGCGATTCGGACTGCGCACCGCCCAACACGATGGCGCCTGCGGGGGCGCGGTCCTAAGATGACTGGGCGTGCCCACGCAGCGGACTCCGGCCCCGATTTTAGGCAGTCCCACGACTGAGACCTCGTATTCGCGGTCCGATACCGCGCGCTGGGTGGGGGAAACCCAGAAAAGTGCTGCTCGCACCGCCTTCGAACGGGACCGGGCGCGTGTGCTCCACTCTGCCGCCCTTCGGCGGCTCGGAGCAAAGACCCAGGTGAGAACGCCGTGGCGACGATCCACTTTCCCCGTAGCGGACGATTTCATTCGTACCAGGCTCACGCATTCGCTCGAAGTGTCGCAAGTCGGTCGCGAGTTGGGCAAGATGCTCGGTTGCGATCCCGATGTGGTGGACGCGGCTTGCCTCGCACACGATCTCGGGCATCCTCCGTTCGGGCACAACGGCGAGAGGGCGCTCGCCCAGGTCAGTGCCGGCATCGGCGGCTTTGAAGGCAATGCCCAAACCCTGCGGCTGTTGACGCGGCTCGAAGCCAAAGTGTATGGCGCGGACCTTGGACGGTCGGTTGGGCTGAACCTGACGCGCGCGAGTTTGGATGCGGCCTGCAAGTATCCGTGGCGCCGAGGTGAGGGGCCTGACGGACCGGACGCACCCAAGTTCGGCGTCTACGGCGCAGAGCAGGATGTCTTCGCGTGGCTGCGAGAGGGTGCGCCCCGGGGCCGCCGTTGCATCGAGGCGCAAGTCATGGATTTCTCGGACGATGTCGCCTACTCCGTTCACGATGTCGAGGACGGGATTGTGGGCGGGGCCATCGCCGTGCCGGCCCTGTTGGACGATGGCGAACGGCGGGTCGTCGGTCAAATGGCGGCCTCACGCTATGCGACAGATTTCGAGCGAAGCGAACTCGAAGCGGCAGCCGGCCGGATAGCTGGCCTGGCCTATTG
>JAIRXV010000279.1 GCA_031268115.1 Bifidobacteriaceae bacterium | reverse complement strand
AACCTGGCACCTGCGCCGCGCCGAACGTTGCTCTTGGCAACCCTGTTCCACGACATCGGCAAACGGCCCGACGAGCACCACCATGGGGCGGCCGGAGCGGCGTTGGTCCCGGAAATCGCTGCGACCCTCGGTGTGGACGCGGCGACATCGGCGGACATGGAGATCCTGGTCCGGGAGCACCTGACTCTTGCGACCTTGGCAACCTCTCGCGATCCGGCCGATCCGGTGACGGTTCGCTTGCTGGCCGAGCGCCTAGGCGGTAGGCGCGACCTGCTGGAACTGCTGCGGCTGTTGACCGAGGCCGATGCGATAGCGGCCGGGCCCAAAGCATGGACTCAGTGGCGCGCCACGCTGATTGACACTTTGACGGCCAATACTCGGGCGTTCCTTACCTAGCGGCGATTGCCCTCCCGGCCAGCTCTACCCCGATTCGGTGGTTGTGGCGCGCTCGTTGGTGGCCGAGTCACTGCCTGTAGCACACCCAGTGGCCCCCGAGTTGGGGGTCCGGGTCGCGCTGGCCGCCTTGGGGGGGCTCGGCCCCCCGATTCGGTCGTTGAGCGGCGCAGCCTCTGCGTCGAGTTGGGGGCTTGGGTCGCCAAAACGCCCTTCTGGCGGCTCGGATCCCCGATTCGGCGACTGGGTGGAACCGCGCAACTGTCGAGTTGGGGGTGCGTGCCGCGGGATGGGTCTGCTGGCTGCGCGGTCCCCCGATTCGGTGGTTGGGGCTCCTTTGGTGGCCTCCGAGTTGGGGGTCCGGGCTGCCCGGGCCGCCTTGAGGCGGTTCGGTCCCCCGATTCGGTGGTTGGGGCGCCCTTGGTGGCCTCCGAGTTGGGGGTCTGGGTCGCGCTGGCTGCCTTGGGGGGATTCGGCCCCCCGATTCGGTGGTTGAGTGGTGCGGCTTCTGCGTCGAGTTGGGGGTGCGTGCCGCGGGATGGGTCTGCTGGCTGCGCGGTCCCCCGATTCGGCGTTCGCGGTGCCCTTGATCGCCATCAATGGGCTTGGACCCTCTCGCCTGTGTCCGGTTTGATGGTCTGGAGCGCGCCCGCCTCCCGCAACGACCTGCGCCCCCGGTTCGGCCCCCGGGTCCCACCTGCCACCCATTGGGTGGCACGCCCGGCCGCTAGGGTGGCCGTGACGTTTACTGAAAGGGGCCGGAGTTGTGATCCGTCGCGTCAACGCGTCTTGTGCCGACCGCCGCATTGCCGCTGCCTTGCTTGCAGCCATTTCTTTGTGCTTGGCGGCCTGCACCGATGCCGGCCCCGCCAACGACATCCCCTCATCGGCAGACATCGAACAGCCCGGCCCCACGGATCCCTCAGCCCAAACCCAAACCCAAGGGGACGATGACGGCACGGGGCGACCGCCGGCATCGTCCGCGAGTCCCGACGCGCCGAAGGCAACGCTTACCGGCTCCCAACAAGAGCGGGCCGAGGCGCTGTATTCGTGCCTGTCGGACAAGGGTTTCAAGGCGATACTCGACGATGTTCGCCCAGGTCATCCTGAGGTTCGGATCGAAGCCGACAACCCTGAGGACACGGTGACCCAGGTCACGGCGGAGGGGATGAACATGTACTGGTCGCCGGGCGGTCTGGCCATCCCTGCCGATGGCATGTCCACCGATGCCGAGGCGTTTCAAGCATGGTTGGCGAAGGCAACTGAGGCCGCGCAGGAATCGCCCTTTGGGTACGTGCTGTACGTGGGCGACGTGGACCGGACCGCCGATTTCGCCCCGTGTCTGGAGGAAAGCGGCTACGTGTTTCCGGGCGTCGACATGCTGGACCCGGAGGTGCAGTTGGAGTCCAAGCGGGAAGGCGCGGAGGTCGCCAACGATTGGGCGGCGTGCGCTCGCGCGAACGGTGTGCCCGATGTCCGCGATGCCGAAGTGTCCGAAGACCTGTGGCCTGTGGCGTTGTTGCCCCGAGGGGTCACGGAGGGTCAGATTCGCCGCCTCTTGGAGGATTGCCCACCGTTCGATCCGGCCGTGGCAGATTCGAACGAGCTGGCCTTTGCCGATGGCCGCGACGACGACCAGAAGAGTCAACCCGCCATCGGCTTCGACGTCGAGGGCTACAGGGAGCAGGATGAGCGGGCGCCTTCCCCGGAGGACGAGGCCATTTACCAGCCGTTGTACGAACTGCTGTGGTCGGCCCGGAGCGCCTACTTTGGGGCGCGTCCGGACCCTGATGAGGGCTGAAACACCCTGGACGATGCCGTCCCTCCCCCTCTCCTATCACGTCACCTGAGTTGCGGGGCCGGGGTGGGGTGCACCTGAGTGCCCTGCGCCGGGATGGTGGCGTGTGCGGCGGCCCGGTGGGGGGCGGGGGGCAGCCAGCTCGCGGCGCCGCGGTGGGGCGCGAATCTGGGTCCTGTTGGGGGATCGCGCGGCGGGGGTTCTGCATGGTGGTCTGGGGTGCGGTGGTCTGGGGTGCGGCCGGCGACTTGACCCCTCACTGAGCGCGGGAACCCAACCGCCCAGCCGCCGAGTCGGGGGTTCGGGTCGTGGAATCGTCCTTCTGGCGGCTCGGTTCCCCGATTCGGCAACTGGGTGGTGCTGTTCCTATGCCGAGTTGGGGGTTTGGGCCGCGGAATCGTCCTTCTGGCGGCGCGCAACTGTCGAGTTGGGGGTTTGGGTCGTCAAATCGCCCTTGCGAAGGCCCGGATCCCCGATTGGGCGGTTGGGTGCCGCGGCGTCTGTGTCGAGTTGGGGGCTTGGGTCGTGGAATCGCTCTGATGGCGCCCTGGATCCCCGATTCGGCGACCGGGTGGCACCGCGCAACTGTCGAGTTGGGGGTTTGGGTCGTGGATTCGCCCTGCTAGCGCCCTGGATCCCCGATTCGGCGACCGGGTGACACCGCGCAACTGTCGAGTTGGGGGCTTGGGTGGTGGAATCGCTCTGCTGGCGCCCTGGATCCCCGATTCGGCGACTGGGTGGCACCGCGCAACTGTCGAGTTGGGGGTTTGGGTCGTGGAATGGCCCTTCTGGCGGCTCGGATCCCCGATTCGGCGACTGGGTGCGCCGACTCCACCGTCGAGTTGGGGGTTTGGGTCGTGAATTCGCCCTGCTGGCGCCCTGGACCCCCAACTCGGCAACTCCCGGCAACACGCCCGGCAACGCCCGGCAACGCTCGGACCCCCAACTCGGCAACGCCCGGCAGCACCTGTTAGCTCGCGGGAGATGGGTGACAGAAACACCGTTGCGCTCCCCCCCTTCACTAGAGTGAGCAGGCCGCGCCACCGCGCGCCACCGCGCGCCAACGAAGGGAACCCGACCGTGACCCGACATCCTCGGCCCGTCCGCGCCGCCTTGGCGGTCCTGGCCCTAGCCGCTGGCCTGGGCGCCTGCACCGATGCCGGCCCCGATGAGACGGTGCCGTCCGCCGCGGACCTCGCTCCAACGCCCAGGCCCACGGATCCAACCCCGGCCACCTCGCAAGCGGACGATGCCGGAGCACCGGGAGGGACGGCATCGTCCCCTGAATCTCCGCTCGCCGCCCCCAACCCCGGTGCCAGCCAAAAGGTGCGGGCCGAGGCGTTCTACGCCTGCCTCATGGACGAGGGCTTCCCCGCGATCCTGGAGGATTACGAAGGTGACCAGTCCCGGGTCGGGTTTGAGGCCCCAGGCCCGGACGCGTTGGCGATTCTTGTTGAACCCGAGGGACAGTTTCGCCAGCTCTACGAGCCCGATATGAATCTCGGCGATAAGGATTTCGAACTCCGCTTGCAAGAAGCGGCCGTGGCCCGGGCGGAGGAGCTGGTCGAGGCCGCCAAAGCCTCCCCGTACGGGATGGTCGTGGAGTTCGACGGCGTGGACCGGACCGCCGAATACGTGGGCTGTCTAGAATCCAGCGCTTACACCGAGCCTGAGATTGTCCGGGACTGGGCCGCGGAAGCGGAGCGGGATCGCAAGATCGCGGACGTGTCCAACGAGTGGGCGGCTTGTGCTCGCGAGCATGGGGTTCTGGGCGTCAAAGACGCCGTGGTGGCCCGCGACACCCATCCCGTGGCGTTGCTCCCTCCCAGCATCTCGCCCGCGGCGCTGCGGCAGTTGGTCGAGGACTGCCCGCCGTTCGATCCGGAGATCGAGCAAGGATACGTGGATGCGATGAATGCCGCGGAGAATCCAGCCGACGTCGAGTATCCGCACCAACCGTCCATCGGTTTCGACGTGCCCGGTTACGACAACCAGGACGATGGCGCACCCCCCTCTGAGGAGATCGCCACCCAGATGGACGAACTGGAGGCAATTCTGTACGCCGACCGCTCGGCGTACTTCGAGAGCGTCGGCGGGGTGGGTTAGTTCCGTCCTGCGGCGCAGGAAATTGGGGCGCCCTCACGAATTGGCCGATGGGGGAGCCTCGGGAAATCCTTCCGTCCTGCGGCGCGGGAAATTGGGGCGCGCTTACGAATTGGCCGATGGCGGAGTCTCGGCCAATCTCCTCCGCCGCGCCCCTTGAAGGATTCAGACGCTCCCGGAGATGGTTTAGATGCCATCGGGGTCCGGCGGCGGCCAGGTCTTTGAAGCTTTAAACGTTCCTGAACGCACGGCCGGGCGGTATCCGGGTATCGAGACGGTGACTTCGGCCCGAATTCCGTGTCCGGCGTCGGACCGGACCATGGTGTAGGTGGATCCTGAGGCGCCTCGTATCTTCTTGCCGTCGCGATACCACGCGTATGAGCAGTAGTCCGCGCTCAGGTTTTGCGCCCCGGTGACTCTCCATTCAAAGCATTCGGCGTCATAGGTCGTGGTGATAGCGTAGAGCAGGGTGGTCGGTTCAAAATCCTGGAAGACGCGGATTTTGAGTTTGGTGGGAAGGGGTTTGAGGCGCGCCGCGACTTCGGTGCCCGAATACACCGCCCAGTCGTAGCGTGGGGCGGCTCCTTTGGCGCGGGATACGATCACCGCCGCCGGGTGTTTTCCCGCCAGGCTCGCGGTGAGCGTCAAGGTGGTGCCTCGATGCAACAGTCGCCCTTCATCCAGCCACATGACCGACCGCGAGACGGCCAGCCCTTTGGCCTTGCCTGTCGTGCCGCGAATATCCGCTTTGAGAGTGTGTCCCACAGCGAAATCCCCGACGATGGCGGCCTTCACCGTGCCCACATCTCTCGCCTTGGCGCACGGGGAGCCTTTGAGCTGGGCGGTTGTTACCTTGTTCTTAGTCACTTGCACTTCCGCATTGGCGCACCGGGATTTGCCGGTGGCCGCCACCGGAATCAGTCCCGGCCTCACCCCTGTGAATAGATACCGTTTTCCGACGATGGCGGCCCGCAGCAGCGGCAGGTCACTTCCGTGCAGCGGGCCGATTCCTTGGACGGACACTGTGCCCCCGCCCATCGAGGCGAACGTCCCTTCGATCGACCCAGACCGTTGTTTGACCCGGATTGTTTGGGCCGTCACTCGGTCCGTGCCGGTTGAGATGAGGCGGTCGAAGTCGGGTTCTTGGTGCCACATTGTGTTCGCCACCCAATTCCCGGCGGCGGTCTGTTTGTAGCCGGGCACGGTGGCGAACAGGGTGTATGCCTTCGGCGCGTTCGGGGACAGCCCGCCGATGGTGAACCGTCCATTGGCGCGGACATTGACAGTTCGCATAGGAGTGCATTCGACATCGTCGGTGATCGCGTGTTCGTCCACGTTAAGGCGCATCTCATAATCGCAGGCCGCGACCAATGACACCATCGCGCCCGTGGGCTTTCCACCTTGGACCGCGATCCGCCCTGAGACGGTCACCGGGCCGGCGAGGGGATCGAGTCGAACCGAGGCATCGGCGGCATCAGGGGGCGATGCGAAGGGAAGGTTCTGCGCGGGATGGTTTGGATCGCCGGCGTAGAAGACCTGGTAGGACTTGCCTGGCAGCACCGAGAAGGTGGCGCGGGAGGCTGCGTCCAGCGTGGTCCATTGGCGCATATCCCGCAGCGCTTGGTCGGAGTAGGGCGCCCGGAAACCACCGAGAAGATAGATATCCCAGTCCAGGTGGTGTTCAGGAAAATAGGCGTTGAGGCCAATCGAGACCGCGGTTCCGGGTTGCCCCCCGGGTACCTCAAGGCTTGCTCTCTGGGCGAGTGCCATCGAATCGCTCAAACGCAGGGTGGCGGTTTCATCGACGCCCTGGCGGACGTAAGTCTGCCAACGCCGTAAGTCGGCGGTCGAGCCATCCGAGGCGATGAATTGTCCGCTGGTCAAGCGCTGCGCCGGGGGTAGCGCGGACACATCCATGCCGGTGAATTTGACGATGGCCTCTCCCCCCAATCCGCCGTCGAGCAGCGTGAATGTCGCCGTGCCGGTGGCGTCCGTGACGCCAGGCCGCTTTTGATAGTCA
>JAIRXV010000249.1 GCA_031268115.1 Bifidobacteriaceae bacterium | reverse complement strand
CCGGCGCGACCGAGTTCGAGATCACCAACCGGGAGGTAGCCACCGCCCAAAACCACCGCGACCGCCACCGCCACGCCCTGGTCGCCGTCCACGCCGCGGGCCCAGGCAAGGACGAGGTGCGGTACGCCATCGGCACCCTCACCCACCTACCGGCCGATCTGACCACCAGCCGTTTCATCGAGAAGTGGGCGGCCCACTGGGACAAGGGAGGCGAGCCCCGATGAACACGCGATCCGTTAGGCTTGGGCCACTCGTACCGGCCCTCTACCGAGACTCTCGGCAAGGCCGGTCTTCCCTTGTTGGGTGTGGCGACCAGCGGTGGATCGGGGACAAAGGAATCGCCCCGGCGCGGCGACCGCCCATGCGGCCTCGTCCTGGGCATACGCAAGCATCTTACGTGAGACTGCGTGGCGTGAGCGTTCCGGCACTGCGAGCTCAGTTGAACGTTGTCTGCATTGGTCGTAGACTGACGGTACTTGAACCGGCCCTCTACCGAATCACTCGGCAAGGCCGGTCTTCTCTTGTTTGGCGGTGTCGATGACCTACGCCAAGCCCCACCTGTCATATGCCCAGCAGCTCGCGCTTCTCAAGTCCAGGGGTCTGGTTTGTTCCGACGACGCCCGCGCCACTCGCACACTTGAGTTGGTCGGGTACTACAACTTCACCGGCTACCTGCATTCTTTCCGCCTTCCCGACCCGTCGGATCCAAACTGTCAGAAACGTCTTGACCAAGTGCGGCCTGGAATTCTATTCGAGGACGTGGCCAGCCTGTTGGAATTCGACAGGGCGCTTCGCGGTGCTCTTCTGAAAGGAATCCAGCTCGTTGAAGTTGGTGTCCGGTCGCGGATCGCCTACGTCCTCGGCAAGCGAGACCCGTTCGGTCATACCAACGCCGCGAGTCTCGATCCCAGGGCAACACGACGATCTCAGGTGAGGGGCAGTGTTCGGGACACGGCATTCAGCTGGTGGCTCAGTGAATACGCCCGCCTGCAGGGCCGCGCTCAGACTGAGCCATACGTCGGTCACAATCTGGCCAAATATGGTCCCCCGTTGCCCATTTGGATTGCGTGCGAGTTCTTCGATTTCGGCGCGGTCACACGGCTGTATCAGTTCCTTGTGCACGCTGACCGCCAAGCCATCGCGGCGTCAGCTGGACTGACGCGGGAACGAACCCTGCGGAGCTGGCTTACGACCGCCAACTACGTTCGCAACATTTGCGCCCACAACGCCCGGCTCTGGAACCGGCGGCTCATCCAACAGCCGATGCTACAGACGAATGACCTGCCCGCATCCCTTCAACACCTGACGGGAACCCCTAGCGACAAGGTATACGCGGTCCTCGCGATCACGGCGTATCTGACCGATCACCTCAGCCCCGAGGCCCAGTGGCGGGAAACCATCGTGTCCACGCTCACCACCTTCCCAACCATTGCCGGACGATCCACGGGGGAGATGGGCGTGCCCACCGATTGGACCAACAAGATCATCTGGAAGCAGGAGGGCCACCGATGACCGAACCGCGCAGGAAGAAGCTCATCGAGGTTGGGTTGCCACTCGAGAAGATCAACGCCGAGTCCGCTCGCGAGAAGTCGATCCGGCATGGGCATCCGTCCACTTTGCATCTGTGGTGGGCTCGGCGCCCCCTGGCGACCGCCCGGGCCGTGCTGTTCGCGCAACTGGTTGATGATCCTTCGGCGCATCCTGAGGAGTTCCCGACTGTCGAGGAGCAGGACGCCGAGCGGAGGCGGCTCCATGAGCTGATCGAGGCCATGGTGGTGTGGGAAAACACCGCACCAGACGCCCAAGGCATCCCTTTGCCGTCCCAGGGACGGACGGTTTCGGGGCGGGAGTTGTTCGCGATGGCGCAGGCCGAGATCAGGAAGTCCAACGCCGGGAAGCTTCCAGCGGTGCTCGATCCCTTCGCCGGGGGTGGCTCCATCCCGTTGGAGGCTCAACGCCTTGGCCTGGAAGCGCACGCCTCAGACCTTAATCCGGTTGCGGTGCTTATCAATAAGGCGCTGATCGAGATTCCACCCAAGTTTGCCGGGCGCCCACCCGTACATCCAGGTGCCGAAGGCCGTGTAGACGGCTGGCGCCGCGCCGAGGGACTCGCTGAAGATGTTCGCTACTACGGCCAGTGGATGCGCGATGAGGCGTTCCGCCGGATCGGGCATCACTATCCGACGGTCACAGACGGCAACGGCCAAGAGTGCACGGTCATCGCGTGGATTTGGGCGCGAACTGTCAGGTCTCCAAATCCGGCGAATCCCATCGAGGTACCACTGGTACGTTCCTGGTGGCTGAGCAAGAAGAAGGGCAAGGAAGCCTGGATTGATGCCCGCGTTGGAAACGGGAAGGTCTCCTACACGGTTCGTCGCGATGCCACAGGCCCGCAAGGGACTGCCAACGGAACGATAATCGGTGGCAGAGGAGTCTCTCTGGCCGACAGCACACCGATTCCGAACGCATACATACGTTCCGAGGCTGTTGCTGGAAGGCTTGGCACGCATCTCATCGCCTTGGTTGCGGAGGGTGAACGCGGCCGTGTCTATCTCTCGCCGAGCACTGAGCAGGCTGACGCGGCTTCGGTCAGCCGTCCCCCTGGTCTTCCCGAACAGCAGGTACCTTTCCCAAATCATGATGTTGACCGTTTGCCCATGTACGGTATGCCGACTTGGGGTGACGCCTTCACGAATCGCCAGGCCATGACGATGGTCACTCTGAGTGACTTGGTGACTGAGGCACGAGAGCGAGTGTTTGCTGACGCGCTCGGAGTCGGGCTGCCCCGGGGTGTCAGGCTGGATGAGGGTGGCGTTGACGCCGCAGCCTACGCCGATGCCATCGCGACTTATCTGAGCTTCATTATTGGTCGCCAGGCGGACAGGCTCTCATCTATCGCGAGCTGGCAGTCCCTCGGTGAGAAGATCCGCAACGTCTTCGCACGTCAAGCGATACCTATGACCTGGGACTTTGCCGAAGCGAATCCATTTTCGGATTCGTCTGGCAGCTGCACGAGTAATATCGAGTGGGTTGCGCAGGTTGTCGAGCGACTTCCCGACACAGTTGCTGGTGAAGCGCACCAAGTGGATGCCGCGACTCGACCGTATTCCCACGCGGTAGTCTCTACCGACCCGCCGTACTACGACAATGTTGACTACTCGGACTTGTCCGACTACTTCTATGTCTGGCTCAGGAGGAGTCTATGCGGGATTTATCCTTCCCTTTTTTCGACCATACTTGTTCCCAAAGCTGATGAACTAGTGGCGAACCCGTATCGTCATGACGGCAAGGTGGGTGCGGAGCGTTTCTTTGTTGACGCTTTCAATCGCGTGTTCGTCAGTATCCGGCACACGGCAAGTCATGCCTGTCCGCTCGCCGTCTACTATGCCTACAAGCAGCAGGATGCGACAGGCGAGGGAGCGGCCTCAATCGGATGGCATACGTTGCTGGATGGGCTGACGGCCTCGGGCTGGGAGGTGACCGCGACCTGGCCCGTGAGGTCTGAGCGAGGCGGTCGAATGATCAGCGTGGGAGCCAACGCTCTCGCCTCTTCTATCGTTCTGGCCTGCCGTCCGCGCCCCGCGGACGCTCCTGCGACAACAGCGCGCCAGTTTCTTGACCTCCTGCGGCTTGAATTGCCCGGCGCACTTCGTGCCATGATGCAGGGTGCGGTGGCGCCGGTGGATTTGGCGCAGGCGGCGATTGGGCCTGGGATGTCGATCTATTCGCGTTTCTCTCGGGTTCGCGAAGCCGATGGTTCGGATATGCGGGTTCGTGATGCTTTGTTGCTCATCAACCAAATTCTTGATGAGGTGATTGATGAGCAGGAATCGGAATTCGATTCGGACACACGCTTTGCCGTGAAGTGGTATCGCCAGTATGGGTGGGGTACACAGTCTTCAGGAATTGCCGATCAACTTTCGCGTTCGACGGACACGTCTTTGGGTGCGTTGGTGCGGGGGGGGGGGCATCTTCGAGGCAAAGGGCGGCAAGTCAAGATTGCTGCCGGCCGCAGAGCTCGAAGGTGATTGGGATCCGTCCAGCGATGATCGGGTAAGCGTCTGGGAGGCGGTTGTCCGCCTCGCGGCGGTGCTGTCGAAGCAGGGCGCAGATCAGGTGGCTGCGCTGTTGCCGGCAGTGGGCGCGAAGGTGCCACTCGACGCCGTGAAGGAGCTTGGCTTCCTTCTGTTCCATGAGGCGGAGAGGAAGGGCGACGCTCAGGACGCCCTGCTATTCAACGGTTTGGTCTCGGCCTGGGGTGACTTGAACGCGCAGGCCAGACGGTATGCGGCGGCGTCTCGCGCCGTGCAACCCACGCTCGACCTTGAGGTGGACCAGCCATGAGCGCGATAAGCGTGCGGCACACGAAGACGCCAGCAATTTCAACCACTCAGCCATTCGGAGATTCCAGTGACTACAGCGAGGAGGCAGTCGCATGGCGATGAATAACCGGGAACGGGTTGGCAAGGCCCTCGATCTGTTGAACGAGGGGCTGGTCGATGTCGTGGACGAGGTGATGCGCAAGGCGTTCGGCGGGCAGGCCAACTGGGATGAGCTGTGGGCGGCCCGCTCCGGTGGACGCTCTCTGAACAGAGGGGACATCCAGGTCCAGTTGCGGGCGATCACCGAGTTTGGCTCCTCTTTCAGGGACGTGCTGTCTCGCACGCACCAGGCGTGGGCGCAGGAGCTACGCGAGACGCGGAACCTCTGGGCACACGGCAACACCGAAACGTTCTCCTCCGATGACGCCTACCGGGCGTTGGACACCATCGAACGTCTGCTGGAAGCGGTCAACGCGCCAGACTCGGCGGCCGATGTCCGCAAGCTGAAGGCAGACCTCCAGCGCACGGTGTTTGAGGACCAGACCCGCAAGTCCGTCCGCAGGGCGTCAGTATCGGTTGCGCCGTCAGGCGGGCTGAAGCCGTGGCGTGAGGTGATTCGGCCGCATGACGATGTTGCTAGGGGCAAATTCACGGCATCGGAGTTCGCCGCCGATCTGCATCAGGTCGCGACCGGCAAGGCGACCGCGCCGGAGTACGCCGAGCCAGTGGAGTTCTTCAACCGGACCTATCTGACCGAGGGTCTGCGCGATCTGCTGTCACGGGCGTTGGTGCGGATCATTGGCGATGGTTCGGCCAGTCCGATCGTGAACTTGCAGACCAACTTCGGTGGAGGCAAAACCCACTCGATGTTGGCCCTCTACCACCTGTTTGGGGACACTCCGGTCGCAGACTTCCCGCAGGAATTGCAGGAGTTGATCGCGCACGTTAGCGCTACGAAACTTCGGGGTAAGGAGGTCAGGCGGGCCGCCATCGTCGGCAATCGCATTAAGGCCGGGTCAGCCTCTTACGAAGATGGCCGTCCCGGGATCCACACCATGTGGGGTGAACTCGCTTGGCAGCTTGGCGGGAAGGATGGGTTCGCCATCGTCGCCGCCGATGACGCAGCCGGCACCAATCCTGGCGCATCGCTCCAGACGCTGCTTGAGCGGTACGGTCCGGCGCTGATTCTGATCGACGAGTGGGTGGCGTACGCCCGCGACCTGGTGGGTAAGGATGGGCTGCCCGGGGGTTCGTTCGACACTCAGTTCACCTTCGCGCAGACGCTGACTGAGACGGTGGAGTCGGTGCCCGGCACGATGTTGGTGGTCTCGATCCCTGCCTCGGATTCGGGAGATGGCAGGGGCAACGACATCGAAATCGGCGGGACGAACGGGCATGAGGCGCTGCGGCGGTTGCAGAATGTGATTCGCCGCAAGGCCGACCAGTGGCGGCCATCGTCCAAGGATGAGTCCTTCGAGATCGTGCGCCGCCGCCTGTTCCAAGATCCCGGCGCTGAAGGGCTGGCCGCGATTGCGGCCACTGCCCGGCGGTTCGTGACCATGTACCGGGAAAACCAAACTCAGTTCCCGCGTGATGTCTCCGCCCCGGACACGTCATACGAGAACCGGATCAAAGCGTCCTATCCGCTGCATCCAGAGTTGCTGGACCGGCTGTATGAGGACTGGTCGGCGCTGGAGCGGTTCCAACGGACCCGGGGGGTGTTGAAGCTGATCTCCTCGGTGGTTCACGAGCTGTGGGCCGAGGGCGACACCTCGGTGTTGATCCTGCCCGGCAACGTGCCGTTGGACGCGACCACGGTCAACACCGACCTGACCCAATACCTGGAGGATTCGTGGAAGCCGATCATCGATTCTGACATCGACGGACCCGCCGCCACGGCCGCCCAGATCGACAACACCCGCTCTAACCTTGGTGTTCGCCACGTGACTCGCCGGATCGCCCGAACCATTTTCATGGGTGCCGCGCCCAGGGCCAAGTCTGTGCACAAGGGGCTGGACAAGCAGTATGTGTGGCTGGGCGCCGCCGTCCCCGGCGATGCCTTGGGGAACTTCGGCGCGGCCTTGGATGCGATGGAGCAGCAGTCCACCTACTTCTACGTGGACCAGGGCCATTACTGGTTCGACACCCAAGCCTCGGTCACCAAGACC
>JAIRXV010000136.1 GCA_031268115.1 Bifidobacteriaceae bacterium | reverse complement strand
ACGCCACCACCCGAAAAGCTATAGCCGAGGCAGTGGAAGGCCACGGCATCACGGGCCCGTTCGACTCTCCGGGCGACATGATCGCCGACATCCTGGGAGAAGACTGGACGCATGCCTAGGTTCGAGTACGGCTCCCAAATGGCCGGCGACCTGAAGCGGATGCGCCAACGCGGAGCCGACATCCGCGCCCTGAGCGAAGCCCTCGAAGTCCTAGCCTCCGGGCGGTCGCTGCCCGCGAGCTACCAAGACCACGATCTCGAAGGCAAGTGGAGCGGTTGCCGCGAGTGCCACATTGAGAGCGACTGGTTGCTCATCTACCGACACCAACCCCAGATGATCACCGCAGTGCGCACCGGCACCCATCAAGACCTGTTCTAGGGGTGACCCGTCAACCGGTCCACAGCGACAAGGCGCGACGTCCACCCTTGGCGCCGAAGCACCGGAAAGCACACCTACTGACTGTAACAGTATGCACCGAGGTCAGCGGCGTGACGGTGGTTCTTAATGGCACCATTGGGACGCCCCACGCCCCACGCCCCGCGCGGATCGCGGTGCGGGTCGGATGCTCGTGGTTGCGCCCGGGCCGGCGCCGACCAGTTACAGATCGTCTGTCATCTGCGGAGGCCAACACCGTGTGCCGGTCGGCGGGCGCGACCGGCATTTTCACATATCGTGAATCCATGAGTACCGGCGTCACCACACCTCCCGACAAGACCAGGATCACAGTTGAAATCTACGATGACGATTACCGGACCCTGCGAATGGCCTCCGCACGGGCTGGCAAGGGGATGAGCGTGTCCAGGCTTGTCCGCGAAGTCATCCACGAGTGGGCCGAGCAGGCGCAGGATGAAGCGGACCGCGCGCTCGCCACCGAGCGCCTGCGCGATCTGAGCCCAGATGTTCCCGGCGATCCCGTGCGCGCTCGGTTGGCCGCCAGGCGATCGGGGCGACAAGGCGCATGACTCCGCCCGGCCCTCGCAGAGTCGTGGCGTCCAGACGCTGAAGCGGACCTCGACGCCACGAACCAGACCAACCCCGACTTGGCGGACGCGATCCGCGTCCTGGCACTCGGCGAGCGCCAAGGGCACGCCGTCTACCGAACCGCAGTCGCACGGTGGGGCGACGAACACGCGGGCGGCGACTGACCCAGCCTGCCCGCGACGGTAGGGGGCTAAGAAGTGCGATTGCAATCCTTGGCGCCGAAGCATCTGAAGGCACACCACCTGATCAAGACCGCATACACCAGGGTCAGCTGCCGCCTAGCGAAGGGCCATCCATTCGCTCCCGAGGTCAGTGGAACATGGATGGCCATTGCCCGGTGGGATTCCTTGCCTCGTGGCCGCCACAAGCGGTGCGAGTAGACCTTATTGAATTCGCCGAGTGGCACCGCATGAAGGCCATTGGCCCAGGAGTTCACCCGAGAGCGCGACTTCGACGGCAGTGTCCCCAAGGCCATTGGCGTGGTTCCAACGGGAGGCGAGAAATGGCATAATAGACATCTCTCCAGTCGCACTCCGTTTCCGAGTTCGCGTCTGTCTATCCCTTGCAGGAGTTGCCCGATGAAGCCCCTTACTCGACTGCCATTCGTCACCTTGGCGTTGACCACGGCGATAGGTCTGGCCAGCGCCACTGGGTGCGCGAACAGCGCCGATGGCGAGGTGGCGACCCTCGGGACCGGAGCGACCGATGTGGAGGACCAGTCCACGCAACGCCAAAGCGCCGAGGCCTTCTACTCGTGCCTCCTGGACGCAGGTCTGCCCGTGAAGCTGTCCGAATACGAGGGAGGAGATGCCTCGGTGGACTGGGAAGACGGGTTTGACGTCTTGCTAGGCATCCCCGGCGAGGGCGGATCTGCGCTGCCCGGCAAATCCGGGGAGTTCGACCATGGCGGCGACGATCCGAACCTGACCACCTGGAATACCCACGCCCAGAACGAGGACTACTTCCTCATGGTCGACGCCACCAACCCCGAAGCGGTCATCCCGTTCGACACCTCCGCCGATCTGTTGCGCGCAGTTATTGATGCGTGCCCGGATTTCAACGAAGAACAGGCCAAACGCGTGGCGCAACCCGATTTCGATGAGAAGAGTTTTGTTCAGGACCCGTCTATCGCTATAGAAGTTCCTCAGGAAATGGCCGATGGCGAAGGGTCCAGTGAAGACGAGAACGCCCGGCTTTCTCCCACGGTTACGCACTATAACGAGCTGACCGATATTCTTTACGACAAAGCCCGGGCCTTTTGGAACGCGCAAGACGACTCCGGTGAGGGTATCGCGACCGCAGGTCCACAGTAACCGCCATCGCACACGATCCACCAGGGAATCCGCTGGGGCGCCGGGGCAGGGGGGCGCCCGCGAAATGAGTCGTAGGGTAGAATGAGACGAGGTCGAATTGGTAGACTCGCGAGAGTGGCTTCCCTTAATATCAAGGATCCCAGGGTCTACGCCATGGCTTCGGCCATGGCTGAGCATTGGGCTACGACCCGCACAGGCGCCGTGAGGCGCGCGCTGGAAACGGCCATCGCCGCCGAGGCCCCGGAAGCCAGGCTGGCCCTGGTCGAAGCAACGCTCTCGGCCATCAGGCCGCATGTCAGGCCCGGCTGGACTTCCGAGGCCGAAGACCGAGAGCCGTACGACGAATCCGGCCTTCCGCGGTGATCGTCGCCACTTCCGCCATCGTCTGCCTACTCAAGGATGAGCCCGCCAAGACCGGCGTGTTGCGCCAGCTCTTGGAGGGCGATCCCCTCCGCATGTCAACTGCGACCGCCTCGGAGCTCTTTGCGGTGGCCGCCAGGTGGATCGAGCCGGTCGCGCAACGCGCGGTCGATGACCTGCTGACAGAACTGGGGATCGAGCTGGTCCCGTATGACGCGCGCCAGCTGAAGGCCTTCAAGGTGGCCTACATCACTTACGGCCGCGGGGGGCATAACTCCAGCCTGGCCAGGCTCAGTTTCGGTGACTGCTTCGCTTATGCCCTGGCCAAGGTGACGGGCGAGCCGTTGTTGTTCGTCGGCGAACACTTCTCCCACACTGACATCACACCCGCCTGGCCGTGTAGGAGACACTCCGTCTGGTCGCCGTGACAAGCTCAAGAAGTCGAGCGAGCCGCTCGGTTCTTTGGGGTGGATGTGGCAACCCTCTATGCTGGCCTCGATGCGCTGCTGCCGGCCGCAACTCCCGGCGCTGCCGGTCGCCCCCGCACCCTTCTGCCGGTGCGCCAGGGGGGATTCGAACCCCCGACCTACCGCTTAGGAGGCGGTTGCTCTATCCACTGAGCTACTAGCGCCGGATCAACAGACCACCCTATCGGTCTGCGCTCGGTTATCCCGTGTACCTTGCGGAGCGCACCGGGCCGCACTCCCTGTCCGATCGTCTTTGGCCGGCCCCGGCGGTCATCCCCGCTGGCCGCGTCCGTTTCGTGACGCGCCTCCCACCAACCTCTGGGTGGGCCGAGTAACCTAACCAGGTGCGGCCCGCCTTTCTAGATCCGAACCGACGCGCCGAGCGCGCGTCCGCCGCGCCGCAGCCCCCGCCCCAAGATGGCGCCGCGGGCTCGGCGGGCTCGGCCGATGCCGCGCCAACCGCACCTCCGCCCGACCCTCGCGCCCTTCACGTGGCCGATGCCGTTGATCGCTGGCGAATTGAGCTGGTCCGCTTGGGCGGGGCCAACGCAATGGTTGACATTGCCGCTTTGGGGGAAACGGTGCTGGACGTTTCTGCGGCGCATCCGTCCGGCATCGCCCAGCTCTATGCCGGGCGGACAACGCCGCTGACAAACCTTGTGCGTGAACGCAACGCCCTTGCTGCCGCCCGCAAGCGGGCCCGCACCCTGCAACAGCACGCGGCAAACCACGCCTCACGCTATGGGTTGCCGCCCACGCATCTTTGCATTGGCATTGCCCTTTGGTTGGAGTATCCGCCAACGCCGGAAGGGGCCGATGGCGGACCCCACCTGGCCGCCTCAGACGGAGAACCGGCGGTGGTCCCTTTAACGAAACCCGAACCGCTCGCTCCCATCCAGCGCCGAGTACCCGTGTTGCTGCGTCCAATCACACTTGGCGATGCCCCCCGCGATGTCGATCTGACCTTGGAACACTCCGTTGAAGTCAACCCAGTGCTTGTGCGGGCGTTGCGGGCACGGGGAGTTGCCGTGGATGCGGCGCAGTTGGCGGCCGAGGCATTCAATGGTTTCTCGTTCAATCCCCACCCTGTGTTGGAGCGTCTGGGCAACCTGGGGAAGACCGTGTTGGCGGACTTCCGAATCCGAGAAAAGCTGATTGTTGGGGTGTTTGAACACCCAGGTCAGCTAATCGTGGAGGATCTGGACGCAGCACAGGACGTGTTGGTAAACCGTACAATCGTCGCCGCTCTTGCGGGTGATCGCGGCGCTCGCCGGGCGTTCTTAGGGCAAGAATTGCCGCCGGTTGTGACCTCAGATCGGTCCCCGGATCATGAGCGCGGGATAGGCGATCTGAGTATCGATCAACAACATGTCCTCGACGTTGCCGCCGCCGGGCATTCCGTGTTTATCGATGCGCCGCCCGGCGCCCCCGCGTCGCAAACGGTGGCCGCCGTCATTGCGGATGCAATCGGTTCGGGTCGTTGCGTCCTGTATGTCACCGGCAATCGCCGGGCTTCGCATCCGGTCGCGGCGACCCTGCGCGCGGCCGGGCTTGGAGAGGCGATTCTCGACCTTGAACCGCGCCCGGGCTGGCAGCGAGCCGCAGTTGAACGTCTACGCGACGGGATGGAAGTGTCGGCGCCGCAACTCGATGCCGCCGGAATCGGCCAAATCCGGACGGCTTTGGCCGAACGCTCCCGTCAGATAGCGGAGTATATTCGCGCGCTGCACGGCCCCCGCGATCCGTGGAACATCTCGGCATACGACGCCTTGCAAGCAATTGCGCAGGTCACGGGCGACCGCCCCGGTACGCGCACCGCAGTGCGGCTCGATGACACTTCCGCGCTCGCATTGCAAGGGCGCGGTTTGGACGAGGCGCGCGATCAGATTGTGCTGCTTGCCGCCTTGGGGGCGTTCCGTGTGCGGCGGGAAGACAGCGCGTGGTATCGGTCCAAAATCGTGGACCAGGCCGGTGCGACC
>JAIRXV010000128.1 GCA_031268115.1 Bifidobacteriaceae bacterium | reverse complement strand
CGGGCCGCGGTCAGTCGCGGACCGCGCCGGGCCGTGCCCTGGGACGGCGCAAGGAAGCCGTTGCCCGGGTCCGGCTCGTCCCTGGAACCGGCAATTGGACCATCAACGGGCGGACACTGGAGTCCTATTTCCCGAACAAGCTGCACCAACAGTTGGTGCGCTCACCGTTCACGGTCCTCGACATTGAGGGACGGTTCGACGTCATCGCCCGCATCAACGGCGGCGGGCCATCCGGGCAGGCCGGCGCCTTGCGGCTCGGCATTGCCAGGGCGCTGAACGCCATCGACCAAGAGCACAACCGTGCGGCCCTGAAGAAGGCGGGCTACTTGACTCGGGACGCCCGCGTCACCGAGCGCAAGAAGGCTGGCCTGAAGAAGGCCCGCAAGGCCCCGCAATACTCCAAGCGCTGATCGTAGGCGCGTGCCACGGCTATTCGGCACCGATGGGGTGCGCGGATTGGCTGGCCGCGAGGTGACCGCGGAGCTTGCGCTCAACCTCGCCGCCGCCGCCGCTCGTGTGCTGGGCGGGTCCCGCCCAAACGGCACGGGCCGCCCGCGTGCGCTCATCGGTAACGATTCGCGGATTTCGGGCGGCTACCTCGCGGCCGCCGTCGCTGCGGGCCTGGCCGGGGCGGGCGTGGATGTGCTGGATGTCGGTACATTGCCCACGCCCGGGCTCGCCTACCTCGCCGCCACAGAGGATGTCGATGTGGCGGTCATGCTTTCCGCATCCCATAACCCGATGCCGGACAACGGCATCAAGTTTTTCGCCCGGGGCGGTTTCAAACTCCCCGATGATGTCGAAGACTTGATCGAGGCCACGTGCGGCGAGATATGGGACCGGCCCACTGGCGAAGGGGTCGGCCGCATTCGCTCGGACAGCTTGGCACCTTTGGCTTACGTGGAACACCTGGTCGGCACGGCCCCGGTTCCCCTCAAAGGGCTTCGGATAGTGCTCGACTGCGCCAACGGCGCCGCGTCGGAAGTAGCGCCGGAAGTAATGCGGCGCCTCGGAGTGGACGTGGTGCCATTTGCCTGCTGTCCGGACGGGCTGAACATCAACGCCGGGGTCGGTTCAACCCATCCAGAGGCGCTGCGTCAGGCGGTCGTCAAAGAGACCGCGGACATGGGTTTCGCGTTCGATGGCGACGCCGACCGCTGTCTAGCAGTCGATTCCGCGGGCGCGCTGGTGGACGGGGACCGCATCATGGCGATTCTTGCCCTCGCCATGAAAGCGCGGGGGGCGTTGGCGAAAGACACCCTCGTGGCGACCGTCATGAGCAATTGCGCCCTGGCCCGTGCAATGGAAACGGCCGGGATCGAATTGCGGACCACCGATGTGGGCGATCGCTACGTTTTGGAAGAAATACTGGCCGGCGGGTTCACGCTTGGCGGGGAGCAATCGGGACATATCATCATGACCGAATTTGGCACCACCGGCGACGGCGTGCTGACGGCCGTGCAGATCGCGGCGCAAGTGGCTGCCACTGGCCGGCCGCTCTCGGAGCTCGCAGCGGTGGTCCAACCGCTGCCGCAGGTGCTGGTCAACGTTCCCGATGTAGACAAATACCGCGTGGATGAGGACAGCGGGGTTGCCCGGGCCGTGAACTCCGCGCGGCGCCGATTGGGCGATGACGGCCGGATCCTGCTGCGCTGCTCTGGCACCGAACCGTTGGTCAGGGTCATGGTCGAAGCCCCCACCCACGAGTTGGCCAGCGAAGTGGCAGCCCATTTGGCGACGGTGGTCCGGGAACGTTTGGCATTGCCGAGTGGATTGCCGGTCTAGGGAGCTTCGTGGAGGCAATCAACCAGTTTCTACTCTCCCTGGCACAGTCCTTTTGGGTGCTGCCCCTAATAACGGTGTTTGCCACGATTGACGGTTTCTTCCCACCCATCCCGTCTGAGTCGGTGGTAATAACCCTGGCATCGGTCTACGCGTCCTCGGGGGAATGGCCGCGAGCCGGATTGCTGGTCGTGTTCGCGGCGGCCGGCGCATTCCTTGGGGATAACATCGCCTACTGGATCGGCCACTTCTTCCAACCGGGCAAATGGCGCATGTTCACCAAGGGCAAAGGCCACGCGGCATACGCGTGGGCGGTGCGTCAGTTTCGCGTCAGAGGCGCACCATTGCTGATCGCGGCCCGATACGTCCCGATTGGTCGGGTAGCGGTGAACATCGTGGCCGGGTCTATCCGTTTCCGCTACAGGCAATTCTTGGCCGTGGACGGTCTGGCCTCGATTATGTGGGGCGCGTACAGCACGGCCTTGGGGCTCGCTGGAGGTTCCGTTGTGGGCTCCAATCACATCTTGGCCGTTGTGATCGGAATGACATTCGGAATCGCCATGGGGTGGGTGGTGCAGAAGGTTGTTGGGAAACGCCTCGGTTTCGGAGGTTTCGACGTGGACGATGACACGCCCCGCAAAGACTCGCCCCCGGCCGGATAGCCCAAGGGCGAGACGGGGGAGTCGAGTGGGGTCGGGTGGGTGAACCGCTGGGGTGGTGGGCCGGCATCGTCGGCTGGGTGGGTGAACCGCTGGGGTGGTGGGCCGGCATCGTCGGCCGGGTGGGTGAACCGCTGGGGTGGTGGGCCGGCATCGTCGGCTTAGATTTTGCGAAGCTGGATGCGTTGGACCCGATGGTTGGCCGCCTTGGCCAAAATCAGGGTGGCGCGTGAGCGGGTGGGCGCAATGTTGTGGATCAGGTTGGGAGCGTTGATGGTGTCCCAGGTGGCGCCCGCGACATCGCGTGCTTGGTCATCGTCCAGGGAGGCGTAGCGGCGGAAGTACGAGCGGATATCCGTGAATGCGGTGGCGCGCAAGGCGCGGAACCGTTCTATATACCATTCACGGATGTCCGGCGCCTTCGCATCGATGTAGATGGAAAAGTCGAAAAGGTCGCTGACCGCGAGGCTGGCGGCGCCATCGGTCTCACGGCGGGCCGGCTGCAGAACGTTGAGCCCCTCAAGGATCAAAATGTCCGGGCGGTGTACCACGGTCGTTTCACCAGGCACAATGTCATAAGTTAGGTGCGAGTAGACCGGAGCGGCAACCTCTGGAATACCACTCTTGATCTTGGTAAGAAAACGCAGCAGTTCCCCGCGGTTGTAAGATTCGGGGAAACCCTTACGGCCCATGAGACCGCGCCTGTCCAATTCGGCGTTGGGATAGAGGAAACCGTCTGTGGGAACCAAGGCAACCCGGGGTGTGTCGGGCCAGCGCGCCATCAGCTCCTGGAGCAGCCGAGACGTGGTGGACTTACCAACCGCTACCGAACCCGCAACGCCGATCACGTAGGGGGTCTTTGTGGTGTCGTTGTGCAGGAACGTCTCGCGGGCCTCATAGAGTCGACGTGAGGCGGCGACGTGCAGATGCAGTAACCGGGAAAGGGGACGGTAGATCGTGTCCACTTCGGCCAAGTCGATCTCGTCGCCCAAGGCCCGCAGCCGGCGGACATCGGCCTCTGTTAGAGGCAACGGAGTCTCGGCCGCCAGCTCGCTCCATTCGCGGCGGTTGAACGTGACGTAGGGAGTGTCGTTGCGGACTGGCGCGTAGGGCACCTGGCAAGTGTGCCGTTTGAGTCGCCACTCCGTCCACTTGGGTGGCGCCACCGGCTCGGGCCTGGGTTGACTGGGCGGGTGGCGCGTGGTGGGCGATCAGATTCTTCGTGCGTGACTTGCGGGCGCCAGCGGCTCGGGGTTTGGGGTCCGGGCGCATGTTGCCGAGTTGGGGGTTCGGGTCGCCTGGGTGCCGGTTCGGGTCCCTGGCCCCCCGATTCGGCGTTTGGGGGTCGGGTGCGTGTTGCCGAGTTGGGGGTTCGGGTCGCCTGGGTGCCGGTTTGGGTCCCTGGCCCCCCGATTCGGGGTTTGGGTGCCGGGTGCGTGTTGCCGAGTTGGGGGTTTGGGTCGCCTGGGTGCCGGTTTGGGTCCCTGGCCCCCCGATT
>JAIRXV010000062.1 GCA_031268115.1 Bifidobacteriaceae bacterium | reverse complement strand
TGGGGCGCATTCATCGTTGGGAACGCCAGTCCCGGTGCGCTGGTGGAACGTCAAACACCCCCAGGCCTACGCCGCGCGGTTGGCTGCCGGGCAGTCGCCTGAGGCTGGTCGCGACGAGCCCGACTGCGCAGGTCAGACTGTGGAACGAATCATGCTTGGGATTCGTTTGGCCGAGGGCCTGCCCGTGGGGGACGTGCCACCGGAGGGGAGGAACGCCATCGGCCGCCTGGTCGATGACGGACTGCTAGACCGCGCGGCAGCCGCGCGAGGGCGGTTGGTGCTGACCTTGCGCGGGCGGATGCTGGGCGACGTCGTGACACGGGAGCTGATCGCATGAATCGAATCTGGGCGGGTGCGTTGGCGGCGGTGCTAATGGGCTTGGGGTGCGCGGTTCCGGCAACAGCGGCGGGCGATGGCGGGTCGACGGGCGGTGGCGCGGCCTCGCCAGCGGGATATATTCAGGCGGACGATGGCGGGTTGGTGACGGACGCAACGCGGCCCTACACCTACGAGCGGATGGCGCGGGAACTGCGGGAATTGGAGGAGAGGTATCCGCGGTTAGTGGGCGTGAACGTCATCGGACACACGGTGTCCGGGGTCGATATCCCGATGGTCACGCTGGGAACCGGGTCCAAGAAGGTATTGGTGCTCGGAACCGAACACGCACGGGAGTATGTGACCACGGGTTTCATTATGCGCACACTCGATACGTATGCCTATGCGTATGCGCGCGGAGCCAAGATCGAAGGTGAGGACGTAAAGGCGGTGCTTGAACGGGTGACGTTCTATATGGTGCCGATGTTGAATATCGACGGCGTAGCACTGGTCACCGGACGGGCCTCGCCAACACAAGTGCGCGTTGCCAAACGCGCGGTTGGGGCCGGCACCTACGCGGACACCGTGGACACCTGGAAAGCCGACATTCGCGGCGTGGATCTTAACCGGAATTACCCTGTGAATTGGGCGCGGAGCCGATCGGTGCCAGGTCCAGACTCGGAAGGATATAAGGGTCCGACGGCGGCGTCGGAGCCAGAGGTTAAGGCTGTGGTCGCCCTTGGACGGGCCCACGATTTCGCATTCCTCCTGGCCCTCCACACGCGCGGCAACGTCATCTATTGGTGCGACTCGTACAGTGGGCGCGTACCCGGGGCCTTGGCGCTGGCCCGCAAAGTCCGGGCGGTAAACGGCTTCGACCTGGTTCAACGCGACATCAGCGCCGGTCAAGCGAGCCGAGGCGGGGCCGGGAGCGCCAATTGGTTCCGTCACGAGTTCGATCGCCCGGCGCTGACCATCGAGTTCACTCCGCCGTCCGAGCCGTATGCCAAGGCACCCGCGCACTTCAACCGATTGATTTGGAAGGCGAATCGGGCGCTGCTGCTCAAGATCGCTCCTTGAGCCTTGCCCTGGCGGCCCACTGCTAGGTCGGCTGTGCCGTTCCAAGTAGCTGGTCAGGAGTCATATCTTGGGAAGTCGGAACAAGTAGGCTCAACGCTGTACCGATGCGATTCGGCTGAAACGTAACCGTTTCCAGTGCCAAGGGCGCGCACAGGCCCATTGGAAACTCGGGTGTGCAGTGCCTGTCGTGGGCGTGTGGCCTGCTGCGGTGTAGGGTCCGTTCGGAGTTTCCAACAACACTGTCGCCGTTGTCGTGTCCATATAGAGCTCTTGGTTACTAGAACCGTATCTGGAAGCGCCTGGCCTCATCGCGATAGAGCTTTCGGTCATTAGACCGAACCGAAAGGGGCCAATCTGGCGATCCTAGTAGCCGAAACCTCTATCGATGTGGCCGCGCACAGTCCACTATTGACCAATACCTCTATCGATGCGACCCGAACCGACTGACCCGAACCGACTGACCCGAACCGACTGACCCGAACCGACTGACCCGAACCGACTGACCCGAACCGACTGACCCGAACGCGCCCGGCCGGTCCGCACCTGGCCGCCACACCACCCGCCACACCGCCCGCCACACCGCCCGCCACTTTCCACCCCGGAAAGCCAACCCAAACGTCCGGACCCCAAACACAAAGGACACCCGGCCGTTCACCCCGCCACGAAGTCGATGAGTTCCTCCACACGGGCGAGCAGCGCGGGGTCTAAATCGCGCCAGTCGCGTACGGCGGACAGGATGCGGCGCCACCCGTCCGCGATATCGGCCTGGGACGCGTGTGGCCATCCCAGCGCCGCCAGCGTTCCCGTCTTGATGTCCTGCCCGCGGACGATGGCGGGCCACGCCTTAAGCCCAAGGCGCCCTGGCCGCACCGCCTGCCACACGTCCACGTACGGGTGGCCGAGGATCCGAATGGGAAGTGTGCCCTGGGCCGGGCCGGGAGCCTCGGTGCGGGCCGGCATCGTCCGTTTGACCTGCTGCATTACCGCGGCGGCGATCCTAGTCTCCTTGGACCCTGCTACCAGGTGGTCCACCAGCACGCCCAAGCGACGCCCGGGGCCTGGGGCGAAGTCGGCGACGCGCTCGGGGAGGTTGTCGATCCCGTCGAGCATCTCCACCACCACGCCTTCCAGCGCGAGATCGGCTCCCCAAACCTTCGCCACCAATTCGGCGTCATGGCGCCCTTCCACCCAGATGCGCGACTCGCGTGCGACCCGTGCGCGGGCACCGGCCACCGCTGTCGAGCCACTGGCGGTGCGCGTGGGCGATGCCGGACTCGGCGCCGCGGGCGGACACAGGGTGACGGGTTCGCCATCGATCCAAAAGCCCGGACCAAGCCGGAACGCGCGGACCGAACCGTGGCGGTCCTCCAACTCGACCACGTGCATCCCGCCGGCCTTGGCGACGCCGGTGACCGCGCCCACCCAGCCGGTCTCGACATCTTCCACCACAAGCCCGATCTCCGCGCGAACGGGGCGTGAGGTGCGCGTTCGCGGAGGATGAGGGTTGGCGGCCAGCACATCGGGGCCGTAGGGATCGTGCGTCACAGCGCGAAGCGTAGGGTGCTGGGCGGTGTATGGACGGGCAAGGCGGCGCGGCGTGGCGGCGATAGGCCCATCTCAATGTCAGCGGTCCGCGCTACGGTGGGACACGGCCACGAAAGGAGACGCGGTGAGCGGAAGGGTGGGCGCGGGTACGGTCGCGGCCGGG
>JAIRXV010000042.1 GCA_031268115.1 Bifidobacteriaceae bacterium | reverse complement strand
GCATCCGCGCCGGGGGCGCCGGATTGGGTGGCGTGCTGACGCCGACTGGCCTTGGTACCCCGGTCGCGGACGGCAAGGCAACCGTCGACGTTGACGGTGAGACGTACCTCCTGGAGAAGCCCTTGCGGGCGCAGTTCGCGCTGATCGCGGGCAACCGGGTCGATGAGCTCGGCAACGTCTGGTACAGGGGCACCACCCGCAGCTTCAACCCGCTGATGGCCCTGGCCGCGGACCGCACCATTGTCGAGGCGGACCAGTTGGTCCCGGTCGGTGAACTGGTCCCGGAGGACGTGGTCACTCCGGGCGTGCTCGTGGACCAGATCGTGCAGTCGAGCTATCCGGCTGACAGTTCCACTGACGACGAAGGAGGCGACCGATGACGACCGGCGCAATGGATCGCGCGCGGCTGAAAGCGTTGATCGCCGCGCGAGTGGCCAAAGAACTCAAAGACGGGGACTTCGTCAACTTGGGGATCGGCCTGCCCACCCAGGTGCCGGATCATCTGCCCCCTGGCGTGGGCGTCTGGCTGCAATCGGAGAACGGCATTGTCGGGTCGGCACCCGCAGGGTCAGCTGGCCAGCCGGTCGAGCCTCGCTACGTGGTGGACGCAGGTGGCCGTCCGGCAGGGGTTGTCCAAGGTGGCGCTTTCATCGATTCGGCGGTCAGTTTCGCGCTGATCCGCGGCGGCCACGTCGACGTCACCGTGCTGGGCGCGCTGCAGGTGGATGAACAGGGCAATCTGGCGAACTGGATCATCCCCGGCAAGTTGGTGCCGGGGATGGGCGGGGCGATGGATCTGGTGGTCGGCGCCAAGCGGGTGATCGTGGCGATGGAGCACACCCAGAAAGGCGCCCCGAAGATCCTGCGGCGCTGCACCCTGCCGTTGACCGCCACCAATTGCGTGGACCTGATCGTCACGGAGCGGGCAGTCATCTCGGTCGAGCCCGACGGCCTGGTCCTGCGCGAGATCAACCCGGCGTTCACGCTTGAAGAGGTCGAGGCCTCCACTGAGGCGCGGATGCGGGTCAGCCCACAACTTGAGCCGATGATGGCGGTCTGACGGGAGCGGCGGCCCGCCTGTGGGACGGCGTCAGTAGAGCGACGTGCCGTGGTCGACGTAGAGGACTTGGCCTGTGATGGCCCGCGAGACGTCAGAGGCGAAGAACAAGATCGCTTCTGCTTGATCGTCAACGGTGGCCGCCGGGAGTGTGACGTCGATGTGCTTCGCGGTCAACGCGGCGAACTCCTGGTCGAAGGTCTTGACGGCTTCGGGTGAGTTCAAGGCCGTCGGAGTGGGGCCGGGGGCGACGGCGTTGATCCTGATGTCCGTCGCGGCGTACTGCAGGGCGATGTTCTTCGTCATGGCGTTGACAGCGGCCTTGGCGGCGCTGTAAGCGACTCCGGCCACACCGCCGGCCCCGATCGACGATATGTTGATGATCGAGCCTTGGCCCGCGCGCTCCATGTGCCCCAGCACATATTTCGACAGGTAATAGACCGAGTATTGGTCGGTCCTGACCACGGTGTCGTACCAGGCCTCGTCGCAGCGGCTGAGCCGCATATGTTTGTCGCCTATGCCAGCGTTGTTGACGAGAACGTCGATGCGGCCAAAGCGTTCGGCTACGGCATCGGACAACCGGCGGCAGGCGTCCGATGCCGTGACATCCGTTGCCAGCGCGATGGCCCGTCCGCCTGCCGCGGTGATCTCATCGATGACGCGCCGGTTCTCGTCCGCCCGTCGCGCCGCGACGACGACCTGCGCGCCCTCACACGCGAACAACCGCGCGGTGGCCTCGCCGATGCCGGAATTGCCACCCGTCACGATGGCGACCTTGTCGTCCAGTCTGCCCATGATTCTGCCTTTCTGGTGTGTGTGGGGAGTCAGCGCGGACCCAATCCGGCGCCGACTCGGGGATCAGTTCTGGCTCTCCTTGCCTGACACGGAGATCGCCGTCAACGGCTCCTCCTGGCCCCTTACCCTGATCAGGCTGACCACCACGGTGGCGGACACTGAGACGCAGGCGAAGAGGATATAGGCGAGGTCAGCGGAGCCGGTCGCGGACCTGACAGCGGCCAGCACAACGAAGGCGGCGGACCGGACTATGCCGGAGAGCGCTAGGACGACCGCGTAGGCGCTGGGGAAGTCGTGCCGACCGCACACTTGTGCAGTCATCGAAGGCGCGAAGTTGCCGTTGCCGCCTATGCCCATGCCGACCATGAAGACAGCGAGGTACAGGAATCCCTGCCCGGGGGTGATCAGCGCGACGATTGCCAACGCCATCCACACGCCGAAACACTGGGTGGCGAGCTTGGTGCCCCAGCGTTGGTCGACCACCCCGAAAGCCCACGAACCGAACACACCGATGACGGCCGCGAGCGACAGGGTCGAGATCGCGCCCGCCTGGGTGAAGCCGCGATTGCTGGTCAGATAAACGATGATCTGTGACATGATCCCGACCGTGGCCATGCCGCTGAGTCCGTAGACCAGTCCCAGGGCGAGGATCTTCGGCGTGCGCAGGGCCTGCCAATAGGTAAGTCCGGCCTGGTCACCGGTGAGCGATGGTGCCTCGATGACACCCTTTTCCTCGGGTTCGTTGTCGGGGAAGGCGCCCGCCGCCTCGGGATTGTCCTTGACAACGCCATGGTTGAACACCCCCACCACGGCCAGGATGGCCGCGAAGATGAACAGCGCGTGGGTCACGTCTCCGTCAGGGTTGGAAGTGACGACCCGGCTGAAGACTGTCAGCAGGACTGGGATGGTGGCCGAGGCGATGTTCATGCCCATGGTGGCGAATCCGAGCACTATCCCCTTCTTTCGGGGAAACCAGTTGGCGATCATCGTGAAGCCGCCGATCATCGCGAAGCAGTTTATGAACGTGACCATCAGAGTCTCGGTGACGGCGTACATCCAGACGTTGACCGACAGGGCGAAGGCCGCGGTCGAAGCCGCCGCCAGCGCCAGGCCGAGAGTGGTCGCGTTCTTCGCGCCGATTCGCTTCACCACGAGGGCCCACAGCGACGCTAGCGCCAGCGCGATGATTCCCGCGGGCGTCGAGATGGACAGCAGCTGGTCGGCGTTCCAGCCCTTGATGGCCGCGAAGCCGGGCACTATCACGTTCAGCCCGTCCACCGTCAAGCCGGTCATGAAGTACAACAGCAGGCCCGAATAGGCGATCATGCCTGCGCCCTTCGTGCCGAAACTATAGCTGATTTCGGATGCGTGCAGCTTGGCCATTGGCTCGCTTCCTGTCGTGAGTCTTGCGCCGTCAGACCTCTTCAGGTGGCGTCGTCTCGGCCGCGAGACGCTCTGCGGCGAGTGTCTGTGCTGACGGCTTCGTGCTCGTCAGCGAAAACAGGACCAGAGCGACCATCCCGACGCCGATCAGCAGGGTGTAGGCGCCCGCGTAACTTGGGTTGTCCGTATCCGGGCCGCCGAATCGCTGAAGGCCGAAGGCCAGGATTGTCGTAGCGAGAGACCGGATGATCGCCTGGATCGGCTGGACCACCGCGTTCGCCCCGACGAAGGCGCTGCGCGGGAACTTGTCCGCCACCAGGGATGTGGCCAGGTTGGTCGCGCCGCCGAAGGAGAACCCGAGCATGATCAGCGAGATCCACAGGGTTACGGGGTTCAGTGAGAAGTAGGCGTTGACGGCGATGGCGACGATCCACCAGCAGCTGTAGATCATGACACCTCCCTTTGAACCGAACTTGTGGCCCAGCCAACCCCAGACGAAGGCGCCCGGTACGCCGATGAACGCCGCGATCGACAGGTTCGTCACCGCCTGGCCCTGCGAGATGCCAATCGACATCTGCCGCGGCACCATCTGGCTCATGACGCCGACCAGCATGATGTAGACGCAACCGGTGCCGACAGCGATCAACCTGACATCCTTCATTCGCAGCATCTGCCAGGTCGTGTAGGGAGACTTGAAATTGGCGGCAGCCCTGCGGCTGGCGGCAACCTCGGCT
>JAIRXV010000003.1 GCA_031268115.1 Bifidobacteriaceae bacterium | reverse complement strand
GTCAGCGGCACCGGCGTCAACTGGACCGCGTGCTCGGAAAGCAGGACGGGGCGCAGCGCCGGTATCAGCTCCAGGTACGCCAGCGTCTCTATCCGCTCGCCCACTTGGGCGGGCACCGGACAACGCGTCGGGCCGTAGCCCGTCAGCCCTTCGGCCAAGACGGTCAGCCGGGCATCCGCGAAGACCTTCGCCAGCGTTGCGCCCGGCGGCATCCCCAAGCCTTCGATCACTAGGTGCAGGGGTCCATCGCCCAGGCCCCACGCTCGGCGCCAGGCTCGCGCAAGGGTGGGAGCGGCATCGTCCGCTACGCGCCAGGCGGCGGGGTGACACGGAAACAGTTCGGCGTTCAGGTCCACCACTCGATCCCAAGCCTGGGCGAGCCACTTACCTGCCGCGGTGCGGTGAATCGGCGCGACTATCTCGGGGATCGGGGCGTTATTGGCGACCACCAGCACGTTCGGCTCGTGCGGCAACAGTGGTGCCAGCGCCCCGTGAAGCTGGGCGGCGCGGGCCGTCATCGCCGCCAGCGGGGTGGAAACCAAGGTCAGGCGCGCCATCGCAACCTCCTGCGGTAGGCGCGGCGCACGGGTGCGAGCAACTGGGCACGGTAGCGGGGCAGGGCCGCGAACCTCTCAGCGACAACCTCGGCGGGCAGGTCGCCTAGCACGCCGGCCGCTTCCGCAACGAAGCGTCGGCGCAGGTCGCCGCCCATTTGGCGGCGGCGCAGCCAGTGGAAACCGGTGAGGGCCAGCGTTTGATCCACGAGTTTAGGAAGGAACCGTTCGCCGTCCGGATCGCGGTCCAACAGCGCCGCCACGTAGCGAGCGGCATCGAGGTAGCCGAGGCGCCGCTGGTCGAAGGCGCCCGTGAGCGAACGCGGGTTGCCTCGCCGGTAGAACATGCCGGCACTGTCCACAACCGCGTAGCTGGGCGCTTCCAGGTGCAGCCGCCACGTCCATGCTCGATCCTCGGCTGTCGCAATCGTTTCCGTCAGCCAAAGCAATCCGGCCTCCAACAGGCCACGCGAGTACATTCCCGTGGGCAGGTTCGGGTAGTCCACCATGGTCGCGACGCCGGCGGGCGCGATGCTCTCGCGCGGGTCCAATCGCTGGTACCGGCGGGTTTCTGGGGCTCGGCGCAACTCTCGGCGCTGGCCTTCGGCCAGCACGTGGTCGCATTTGACGAAGCTCGCCCCGATGGCGTCCAGGCCCGATACGAGCCGCGCGAGGTGGCCGGGGCCGAGCCAATCGTCGGCGTCGAGGAACGTCACCAGCCGCCCGTGGGCCGCCGCGAGTCCGGTGTTTCGGGCGGCGGCCGGTCCGCGCGGGACGTCGTGGCGCAGCATGGTTAGCCGCGGCAACAGGGACGATGCCGCCGCCACAGCCTGGGCGGTCGCGTCCCGTGAGCCGTCGTCCACCACGATCGCCTCAAGCGCATCCAGTTCGATTCCCTGCAAAGCCAGCGAGGCGAGGGCATCGCCCAGGGTCGCGGCAGCATCGCGGGCGGGCACTATCACGCTGACCTCGACACTCGGGTCTGGCTGGGCCGGCACCAGCTCCCGATTCTGCCCCGACATGGGCGCAGCATAGCGGCACAGCGCATCTGGCCCTCCGCGCCGCCGCTGCGACGCCCTCGCATGAGCCGCACCGGCGAGGTAGGCTGACGCATCCCGACCGTCTATTGAGGAGACGCCCTTTGGCATCCATTGCCGCCCGTCACCCCGGCTCACCGCTGTTCTCCGTGGTGACGGCCGTCTACAACGTGGCGCGGTATCTCCCGGACTTCATTGCGTCCATTGAGCGGCAGAGCTTCGCTTTGGACCGAGTAGAGATCCTGGCGGTCGATGACGGCTCCACCGATTCTTCCTTAGCTGTCCTTGAGGCGTGGGCCGCGCGCCGCCCTGGGCTGGTTCGCATTCTGCGACAGCCCAACGCCGGTCAGGGTTCGGCCCGCAACCTTGGGCTGGAGCAAGTCAGGGGTGAGTGGGTCACTTTCATCGACCCGGACGATGCCGTCAGTCCCGGCTATTTCACTGCTGTAGCCCGTGGGATTGAGCGCCACCCCGAGGCCGACATGGTGGCGACGAAACGAATCATATGGAATGACACTGACGACCGCCGCAGCGACACGCACCCGTCAGCGCCTATGTTTCAACGCACTCGTCTTATAAACATCGCCAAGGCCTCGTCTTATTTCCACGGTTCGGTGCCGTCCGCGTTCTTCAAGGTGGCCGCACTGCGCTCCGCGGGCATCCGCTTCGACCCCCGCATCCGACCGAACTTCGAGGACGGCCACTTCTGCTCGCGCTATCTCCTGGCGCGCGCCGAACCCAAGATTCTCTTCTTGGCCGACGCAGAATACTACTATCGCAAACGGGCAGATCAATCGAGCACCCTTCAGAGCGGGATTTCCGACCCCCGGCGGTTCGCCGATGTTCCCAAATATGGGTACTTGGCGCTGCTCGAAGAGGGCCGGGACAGTTACGGGTCCCCTCCTCGCTGGCTGCAATCGTTCGTGCTGTACGAGCTGTATTGGTACTTCGCTACCGATACTGCCGTATCTTCAAGATACTCGCTCATGCCTGGGCCATTGGCTGACCAATTCTTGGAGACACTGCGGCGAATCGCGGCACTTCTGGACCGAGATATCGTAGAACACTTCACACTGCTCGATCTCAAGAACGAATGGCGCGAGATTTTGATCTACTCCCTGACGGGGCAAAGCTATGTATCCGAAGCCGTGACGTTTGAAAAGTTCGATCCGCCGCGGCGTCACGCCCGTTTCTCCTATCGGTTTTTCGGACCGGAACCGCCCTTCGAGTGTTTGGCGGACGGGATCGGCGTCGAACCTACGGCAACCAAGGTCCGTTCCATCGATTTGTTTGCCCACACTTTGCTCTATGAGCGCATAATCTGGCTCAAGGCCGATGGCGACCTTGAGATCCGTGTGGGGGGGCGCCCGCTGCCTGTCGCGACCTGCGAATCGACGGCTCAACCCGTCCAGGTCGGTTCGTGGTTGAACTCGATCGAAGATGAACGCCGCCAGACGTGGCAGCCTTTCCCGCGCTGGTACACCCCTGGGGACATCTTAGCCATCATACTGTCGCGGGTTGGCCGGGTTAGAGCCAAATACGCCCACGCTTGGGCCCTAATGGATTGGGTGGTCGACGCCGACGAGAATGCCGAACGTTTGTTCCGGTACCTGCGCCGCCGCCGTCCCGATATCAACGCCTTCTTTATCTTGAAACGGGGTGTGCCGGATTGGAAGCGTTTGAAGCGCGCCGGCTACGGCCCGCGGCTTATCCCTTATGGGTCGCTACGCTGGCGGGTACTCATGCTCAGTGCCGAGACCATGGTCTCATCGCACATCAATCAGGAGGTGCTGAGCCCGGTCGAATTGATGCGCTTGCCCTTGCCAGCCTATTCGTTCGTTTTTCTCCAGCACGGTGTGATCCGGGACGATATCTCGCGGTGGCTGTCCGCCAAACGGCGAATCGACCTTATGGTGACCACAACCCCGGCCGAACACGCGTCCATCGTCGCGGATTGCACGCCGTACTTCCTGACCTCCAAGGAGGTCACCATGGCCGGGCTGGCCCGATTCGATCGGTTGGGCGAACTCGGAAAGCAATACCCGCCTGAGCGGCGCGATTACGTGCTGATTGCTCCAACGTGGCGCCAAGAACTCTCCGTGGGACGCCCCACCCGTCCCGGTGAAAGGGTGGCGCTGACGGATGATTTCAGCGAATCCGAATTCGCCCGCAACTGGCTTGGCCTGCTGCGCGACAGGGATTTTCTGGCGCGGGTCGAAGCGGCCGGAAAGCAGGTTGCCTTCCTCCCCCACCAAAACCTCTCCAGCATTGTCGGCGATTTGCGTTTGCCGCCAGAAGTCAAGGTGCTGGGGTTTGCGGGCCAGGATGTTCAACGACACTTTGCCCGGGCCGCAGTCATGGTTACCGACTATTCGTCTATGCAGTTCAATGCCGCTTTCCTCGGACGGCCCGTGGTCTACTTCCAATTCGATCGAGAGACGTACTTTTCCGGCCCCCATCCGAGCCGAGTGGGCTACTTCGACTACGCCCGAGACGGCTTTGGCCCGGTGGCCGAGACATTGGATCAGGTCAAGCGCGCCATCGTCGGGATCCTCGATGAAGTCCCGGCCCTATATCGCGAGCGAATGGACGCCGCGTTCCCAGTGCGGGACGGACGCAACTGCGAGCGCACGGTCCAGGCCATTGAGGAACTCGGCACAGGCTTCGAACGGCCCGTCCCGCTGCGCCTGGGCTGGTCCGCCTACAAGCTGCTCACTCAGATCGCGGACCATCTCGGCCCAACCTCCCGTCTGCGCCGCTGGGGCATGGCCGCGGCCGCCAGCGCCAGAAGGGCACGCCGGCGCCACCAGCGTTAGCCCACGCGGCGCGCCGCGGGTTCTCGCCGCTGCCACCCGAGGATCCACCCCGCATTCGGCGCATCCGGCCATGTCAGAGCGTTGGACAGCCAGCCGGGAACGGCCGCACTCGACCGGAGTGGAGTCGACCACCCACACC
>JAIRXV010000505.1 GCA_031268115.1 Bifidobacteriaceae bacterium | reverse complement strand
ACTTGAGTGGGAGATAGCCCTCGTGGACCGCGATTCGAGGGACCTGCGCCAAGTGGCTGGACCCGTATTGGACCGAGTGCGCGGTCCGGACGGATCCGAACACCCCGGTATCCGCCAAGAACTGTTGCTCAACACCGTGGAACTGGTTTCGGCGCCTCACGCGACAGTTCGCGAATGCGGAGACGATCTGGTGCGCTACCGAGATTTAGTGGCGCAGATCGTCGATCCGCTGCGCGTGGATCTTATGTGCGCCGGCACGCACCCGTTTGCACAGTGGAACAATCAACGGGTAACAGACAAGGACCGCTACGCCAAATTGATTGATCGCACCCAATGGTGGGGGCGACAGATGCTCATCTACGGCGTCCACATGCACGTTGGGATCGAGAACCGGGACAAGGTACTGCCCATCGCGCGGGCTTTGCTTGCCTATGTGCCGCATTTAGAGGCTCTGTCCGCTTCGTCTCCGTTCTGGGGGGGCCAGTCAACTGGCTATGCCTCCAATCGCGCCTTGATGTTCCAGCAATTGCCGACCGCCGGATTGCCGTGCCAATTCGACCATTGGTCCGAACTGGAACACTACGTTGCCGACATGTTGCACACGGGAGTCATCGACGAGTTCACCGAAATCCGCTGGGATATCCGCCCTTCGCCGCGTTTTGGGACAGTCGAGGTTCGGGTGTGCGACGGCCTGCCATCCCTTGAGGAGGTTCTCGCCCTAGGAGCCCTCGTTCAATGCCTGGTCGAGGACTTTTCCGCACGCCTCGACGCTGGCGAGCGCCTGCCAACGCTGCCCACGTGGTTCGCCCAGGAGAACAAGTGGCGGGCCGCGCGCTACGGCATGGAGGCCATCGTCATCCTCAACGACGATGGCGACGAAGAACTGATTACCGACGCCTTGGCTCCCCTATTGGACCGGCTGAGCGGGGTCGCCGATCGGTTGGGATGCACCGAAGAACTCGCAGGAGTGGCCGCCTTCGTCCAAGAGGGCGCCTCCTACCAGCGACAACGCCGCGCCGCACAAACCGCAAAGGGCGATCTGGTGGCGGTGGTCGATTCGCTGGTAGCCGAGATGGAGGCGGGGCGACCACTGTGATCCTGTGGGTGCCGCTATCGCAGGAGCGGACCGTCGAGTTGATGGCCGAACGCAACATCACGGCCCTGATCAGCCCCATTCATCGGGGACATGTCACCGCATTGCTGCCGTCAGTGGTTTTCCCGACCCACCTCAACTTCGGGGAAGACTTCGCCGGGATCAACACCCAGGTGGATTCGACGGGTGGGCGGATCGTGGTAGCGATGGTGGGTCAGCGAGGGCGGGCCCGGGCTTTGCTTCGGTGGAACCTGCCGGACAGCCACGGCGAGCCTGCCGTGCGAGTTTCATCCGACGATGACGTCGCCAAGATGGCCACAGAACTCGCCCGCCTCTTCGGTCCGGACGCGCTGCACGGACCCAACGGAGACGTCGAAGGCGGGATCGAGGCGTTGAGAGCGGCGCTGAAGAAGACTCATCACGGCCAGGCCGGCATCGTCGATGCGCTCGCCGCGGTCATCGACTTGCCGGAGCTGCGCGAACGCGTGGACAAGCGGATCGCGGTGGGGCCGAACGGCCCGAGCATCGACTATCCCGCCAGGCTGGTGGGCCCCACTGAGGTGGTGCAGTTCACTGGGCGGACGCTGGCGGCAAGGTCCCGGTCCGACGATCCCCTGGACCGGGTGCTGTTCGCGCCGCGATGGTCCGGCACCGTCGATCCGCGGTTCGCGGTCATCGAGGTCGCTTGTACTGGATCGGAGCGGCTGTTGAAGATCTTCCAGCGGGATGCACCGGTCGCGGCGGCCGTCTGGAACGAACGCTGGCGCCTGACGCCCGCCGCCCCACCTGAGGTGGCCGATGTTTTCCTAGAGGAACTCAACCGGGTCCTGCCCTGGCAGTGGGACCGCCGCGCCATGCGGGACCTCCTTGCGGAACGCACACACCCCGATCCCCTGGGCGAATTCGGCCGAATCACCTCCGTTCCCACCCTTGAGCCCCTGTTCCAAGCCGAAGACTGGACGGCGATCAGCCCCACCGCCCGGATAGTCCCGCGCGCCACCGACCTGCGTCTGGCCTTCTACAAGGCGCGGGCTGGCCTGGGGCAACGCCTCGCCCGAGGCTCCTGGGCGCCGATCGATGTCACCAACCAAGACATCCCCAACCCCGGCGAAGGCATGCAGCGGCCGTAGGTTCCGCGTGGGCGAAGCAAGGTTGGCACGCAGGCCGGGGACCGGCGAAGGCACGCAGCGGCCTTTGGTTCTGCCCACGGGTTCCGCGCACACGCGGGCTTCGCCAATCGGTTCCCGCGCAAGGGTCCGCCCATCTGGATCCGGGCGGGAGATGCGCGTTCCGGAACAACGAACTCGGCGCCCACATGCGGCCCAGAAAGACCCGTCAGGCAACCACGCGCCCCATCGGCATTGCGGAATCCGCGCCCAGGTCCAGCCCGGACGGTGCCAACCCGTGGCGCAGAGCATAGGCCCCGGCTGCGGCGATCATCGGGCCGTTGTCGGTGCAAAGGGCAAGCGGCGGGATGCGAACCTCCAAGCCGGACCGCGCAGCAGCCGCCGCAATTCGCTCTCTAAGCTGGGAGTTCGCGGAAAACCCGCCGCCCACCACAATGGTGGACACGTCGAACTCTCGGGCTGCCGTCAGGGTCTTGGCAACCAGGACGTCGCTGACGGCCTCAGAAAACGAGGCGGCAACATCCGCGAGAGGGATGGGTGCGCCATCGTCCTCATGGGCTTCGATCCAACGAGCCACGGCCGTCTTCAACCCGGAAAAAGAAAAGTCGAACGGGTGGCGCTCCAAGTCCTGGCGGCGCATCAGACCGCGCGGAAAACGGTAGGCCGCCGGGTTTCCCTCCCGAGCGAGGCGATCGATGTGCGGCCCACCCGGGTAGGGCAGGCCCAGAACACGGCCGATCTTGTCGAAGGCCTCACCGGCGGCATCGTCCAACGTGGCACCGACCTCCACCACCCGCCCACCCTCGATGAGCAGCAGTGACGTGTGCCCGCCGGACACCACCAAGGCCAACGTGCGCTCGGGCAGCGGCCCGTTGACCAGTTGGTCCACCAGCGCGTGGGCCACCACGTGGTTGACTCCGTACAGCGGCCGATCCAACGCCAACGCCAGCGCTTTGGCCGCTGCCAGCCCAACCGTCAGGGAGCCCATCAGCCCAGGCCCGGCCGTGACCGCGATGGCATCCAGGTCGCTCAGGCGAACCCCAGACCGCTCCACCGCGCCAGCCAACACGCCCGGCATCGCCTCGAGGTGCGCGCGCGAGGCAATCTCGGGAATCACCCCGCCAAAGCGGGCATGTTCCTCCATGGACGACGCCAGCGCGTCCCCCAGCAGGTCAAACCCGCGGACGATGGCGGCCCCCGTCTCATCGCACGACGTCTCGATCCCCAGCACAAGGGGCGCGTCCGTGGGCAGCGGCATTCGCACAGCCTACGGCCCGCCGGAGTCGGGTCGCCGTGGCCTCAGCTCCAAGCGCATCACCACGGCGTCTCGACCTGGGCCGTAATAGTTGCTTCGGGTGCCGAGCGGAAGAAAGCCGAGCGAGGCGTACAGGCCAAGCGCCGGACCGTTGCCCACCTGAACCTCCAGGAACACGGCCCGCGCCCCGGCTTCGCGGGCGGCATCGACCAGGTCGCTCGTCAAACGCCGGCCGATCCCGCTGCCCCGTTCCGCGGGCACCACTCCGATGGTCATGATGTCTGCGTCCTCCGCGAGGAACATCCCGCCGTACGCAACAACCGTGCTGCCCCGCTGCGCCAGTATGTAGTGCCGGGCCGGGCCGCCCAACTCCTCGCGCACCATCGCTTCGGTCCAGGCCCCATCGCCGAACGCGGCCCGTTCCACCCGCACCAGCGCAGGCACGTCACCGAGGGTGGCAGGGCGCACCGACAGGGGCTCCGCGGGTGGGTTGGGGACACCCGAGAGGTGGGCGGCGGGGGCGTCTGCCGCCGGGAGAGCGGCCGAGCGGGAACCCGCGGGGGGACGAATGGGGGCGCCAGCAGAGGAAACTCCCGCAGAACCTTCGGCGGGACTCGGCGCGGAACCCCCCGCGCGCCGCACCGCCCGGGGTACGGCGGGAGGGGTGGGGGGGTGGAGACCCGCGGCAGGAGGATCAGCGGTCACGCCGTCACTCGTTTGCGCGGCGAAGGCGGGGCGATATCCGGGCGGCGCAGGTAGATGGGCTCGGCGGGTTGGTCAACGCCGCGGGCCGCGCGCGCCGCCCCCAAACCCGCGAGCACCAGCGGATCCACCCGATCAGGTCCACCCGGCGCGGGCCGCAGCACCCCCGGGTAGAGGGCCGCCCCGCCGCCTACGATGATCTCGGCCCCGGGCGCCTCTGAGGCCGCCCCCACTGTGGGGGGATCTAGGGGAAGGGGAGGGCCGGCATCGTCGGTAAGGTAACGCGCCCAGAAGATCTCGCGACGCCGCGCGTCCCCCGTCGCCAGGATCCGAAGACCAGGTGGGAGGGAGAGGCGAGCGGCGGCATCGGCGGCGAGGGCATCCAGCGCGCACACCCCCCACACGGGAATACCCAGCGCAAACCCCAACGTGCGCACAGTGGCGAGGCCAATCCGCAACCCCGTGTAGGTGGCGGGACCGGTGCCCGCGGCAATCGCCGCGACATCGGTGGGTTTGAGCGCCGCCTCCGTGAGCACGGCGTTGACCAGCGGAATCAGTTCCTCCACCTGGTTGCGGGGGTGCTCGGACCACTGGACGATGCCGTTCCCCCCCGCCCACGACAACCCCACCGAGGCGCCGGCGGACGTATCGACGCCGAGCACCGGACCGGGCAACTCGAGCGCCGCGGCGCCGGAGGGCACGGTTGATGGCATCCCTCCAGGGTAGTCGGGGTGGGGTGCGGTGGTGGCGGAGGGGTGGGTATCCTTGGGACATGGTTGATCCGGTCCTTGTTGAGCAAGTGCTGGGGTTGGACGAGTCTTCCCGCCGCGAACTACGAGCCGTGATCGACACCTCGCTCGCTGACTACCACGTTCCGTCCAGCGTTGCCGCGGTCATCGGCCAGCGGATCGCTGAGGCGGACGCCAACCCGGACGGATTTGTGATCCTCGGTGAGTTCGAACGCGAGGTCCGTTTGCGGCGACCCGCGTGAGATTTCGCCGTCCGCGTGCTCGATGACGCACGGCGTGACTTCTACCGCGCACGGGCGTACTACGACCAAGAAGCACCACACCAGACGGATCGGTTTGTCGATGAGTTCTTCGCTACGGCGGGCCGGCTCAGCGAATTCCCCCACTCCTCGCCAGAACTGCACGATGGCGCACGCCGCGCAAACCTCCACATCTTCCCCTACGAGCTGTGGTACAGAGTCCACAACGAAGCGGGAATCGTGGAAATCCTTGCCCTGCTGCACCACCGCCAGGATCCAGACGGGTTCGCCGACGGACTAGGTCTGCCCCAGCATGGATGAACCACGGACGATGCTCTCACCCGCCGCGGCCACGGGTCCCAAGTAGTGGGAGAGTCGCTCTGGTAGCGCTCACCCTGGGAGAGTCGCTCTGGTAGCGCTCACCCGTCGAATTCGGGTGTTGACCGATGACGTACGTATTCGCCTGACAGCGCTCCTCCCACCAGGAGACCCCACGGTCTTGCCAGCGCCGCCAACGCTGCCTGGCGCGTAAAACCACACTCCACCGGCCTACCCGATCTCGACACCAACCGAGTGGCGCGCAGCGCACCGCGCGAACAGGGCATCAGCCGCATCGCTGCTGCCACTGTGACCAAGAAGCTCACCATCGAATAGACCCCAACTGGCAATCCGCTGAAGCCAACAACGCGATGGCCCACCGCTTCCGCCAGGTTCGGCCAAGGCATCAGGTTGCGGGCCCGAGGCCCTGACTTGACGACCTCAATCAACGGTGGCGCCACCGGCCGGGCAATGGCCCCGACCACCGGCAAGTCGAGTCGGTCTTCGCGGCCAGGTCAAATGACGCTGTAGCCCTGGGTGTGGCACTCGCGGCCGTCAGTTCCCTGGCCGGGCGCCCGCTGGCCCGGTCAGGCGCCGCGGCCTTGGTTCTCTACGGTAGGAACCCGCCGCATCAAGGCACGGACCATGACCGGGTGAAACAGGCGGACCACGGACCAGTACAACCGGCCAACCGCGTTGTGGATCTCCACTATCGTGGCGACCGATACGAAATCGGGATGGACCTGTAGGTCGACCCGGAAATCGAGATGCGAATCGTTGTCACCCAACACCACTTCGTGTTCATCCTGCGCCAACACGGCGAAGGGTTTCAGACCCCCCGAAAGATCGGTGGCAACCGGCCCCCGGCCGACCAATGCCAACGGTCTGACCAAGGCGTTGCGTAGTCTCATCAGCGCCACGACCGGCCGGAACTGAACTGTGAACACGGCATCGGCCCAGGCTCGTGCTGACCGGGCGTCACCCTCCCGCAGTGCTGTGGTCCAGTTGTCAACGAAATCAGGGCGGACGGGGTGTTGGGTGAACAGCCGTCCCGTCCGCCACGGCCGTTTCAAGACGGCACGCTTATCCATGACGGTCAATCCTCCTCCCTTTAGCCCGAAGCCGCGCCCCGAGTATGACGGATTTCTGGGTTGAAATGCGACTGTGCGGTGTTTCTCGGGCGTCATTATCGAGCAGTCAACGAAGCGCCGGCAGCTTGCCGGCCACCTCGTAGCGCCACCGCGTGGGTTCCGCAGCGGCCACCCACTTCTTGTCCGTGTCGATCCCCAACGCCCGGTCTGGGGCGGGGTCGTCTTCGAGCGTGACCTCATCGAGGGACAACACCGCAGAGGGCGCCTCCACCTCATCGGCCGCGGGATTCGACAATAGACAACCCGCAACGTCAACCTGGCGGGTCCGGCCGGTGTCCGGCAACGCCCGGTATCCACACCGCACCCGCCATCCCGGCGACCTCGGTCCAGCCGCGGACCGAACCCGAGCATGTCCCAGAGCGATCAGCCTGACATCGGTGGGTTTGAGCGCCACTTGCGTGAGCACGGCGTGTACAAACGGAATCAGTTCCTCCACCTGGCTGCGGGTGTGTCCGGACCACTGGACGATGCCGTCCCCCGGCCGCAACAACCCCACTGGCGCGCCGGCGGAAGTATCGACGCCGAGCCACCGGACCGGGCAACTCGCGTGCGACGGCGTGGGAGGACTTAGTTGAGGGTATCCGTCCAGGGTAGTTGGGGCCGAGTGGCGGAAGAGACATCTCTGATAGCCTCCATTCGTTGAATGCCGGGTGCTAGTCACTGGTACCGGTGGACTCCTGGCAATGCGCCTCCCCACTAGGAGACCCAGATGGTCTTTGCCCACGCCCCTCGGGCTTCGCGCATAGGACCCGCTCACCCCGCACTTTTCACGGGACCACCCGCCCTCGACGCTGGCCTGCTCGTGCGCTGTGAAGCGCCGCCAGCGAAATTGTCAACACCACGGTCTGCGCTACCCCCAGTGACAGTCGCAATATCGCCGACTGTCGCGGATCGACCACCGGCCATGGCCGACCGGACCCCACATCGACTCTTGGAGGCACACCAACCATGAGCGCCGCACCTGTTCCCCACCGCACGCGTCCGTTGGTATCCGGTTGGGTCGCGGCCCTGACCGCTTCGGTCCTCACCGCTGCTGCCCTGACCGCGGCCCCACCGGCATCGGCCGCCGATTTGACCGCATTCACCGACCAGGCCCTGCGCGCATGCGTCCAAGACGCGCTCTCAAACACCCCCGCCGGCAGCCTCACGGGCATCACTTCCCTGGGGTGTGCCAACAAGAGCGTGGCCGCACTGGACGGAATCGACACCCTTACCGGACTGATCGACCTGTCCCTGGGCAGCAACCAGATCGGGTCATTGAACGGAGTCGCTTTCCCAAGCGGACTGAACTACCTGTACCTGAACGGCAACCAGATCGCGTCCCTAGACGAAGTCACCTTCCCCAGCGCATTGCGATCCCTGTACCTGCGCAGCAATCAGATCGGGTCATTGAACGGAGTCGCTTTCCCCAGCGGACTGAACTACCTGGACCTGGGCAGCAATCAGATCGGGTCATTGAACGGAGTCGCTTTCCCCAGCGGACTGGACTACCTGTACCTGAACGGCAACCAAATCGCGTCCCTAGACGGTGTCGCTTTCCCCACCTCGCTGCGATACCTGTACCTGCAAAGCAACCAGATCGGGTCATTGAACGAAGTCGCTTTCCCCAGCGGACTGATCTACCTGTACCTGAACAACAACTGGATCGCGTCCCTGGACGGGGTCGCTTTCCCCACCGCACTGCACCAGTTGAGGCTGGGAGCGAACCGGATCGTGCCCCTGGACGGAGTCACCTTCCCCAACAGCCTGCAAGACCTGGACCTGCACAGCAATCAGATCGAGTCACTGGAAGGAGTCACCTTCCCCACCGAACTCCGATCCCTGGACCTGGACACCAACCAGATCGCGTCCCTTGACGGAGTCGGCTTCCCTACCGAACTCCGATCCCTGTACCTGGACAACAACCAGATCGTGTCCCTGGACGAGGCCACCTTCCCCAACGCGCTGCAACACCTATCCCTGTACGGCAACCGGATCGTGTCCCTGGACGGAGTCACCTTCCCCACCAGGCTGCAATCCCTACGCTTGTACAGCAACCGGATCGTGTACCTGGACGAGGCCACCTTCCCCAACGAACTGCAATACCTGGACCTGCACAGCAACCGGATTGTGTCCCTGGACGAGGCCACCTTCCCCACGGGGCTACAAACCCTGATCCTGGGCAGCAACCGGATTGTGTCCCTGGACGAGGCCACCTTCCCCACCGGACTGATCTACCTAGGCCTGACTGGCAACCGGATCGTGTCCTTGGACGGGGCCACCTTCCCCAACGCGCTGCAATCCCTACACTTGTACAGCAACCGGATCGTGTCCCTGGACGGGGTCACCTTCCATGATGGGCTGCAAAACCTGTCCTTGGACTATTCGTTGCGGTCGGTGTTGGGTGAGGCAACATTCCTGAGCACGGTCTCAGTCTGCTTCTACACTCCGAGCTATTCTCGGGAGGAGTGTGTCGATTACGGGCCGGCGGTTGGGGCACCGCCCGTGGCGGTGGTCGGTGTCTCGGTCAGTCCGGAGACGGCCAGTATGCCTGTAGATGGGACAGTCAAACTGTCCGCCACCGTCACACCCAACGACGCGACCGACAAGAC
>JAIRXV010000477.1 GCA_031268115.1 Bifidobacteriaceae bacterium | reverse complement strand
GAAGGGGAGTTTCTTCAGTTGCCTGCGGTAGCCGCGGGATATTATCCGCCAGTTCTTGAGGTGCGCGATGGCCCTTTCGACGGCGCACCTCATCGAGGAGATTTGTTTGTTGAACGCCTTCTCGGATTCGGCGAGTTCCCGGCCTTGGGGTTTCTTGATCGGGGTGATGGCGCCGTGGGAGGCGTAGGCGGTGTCGGCGAGCCAGTCGTGTCCGCGCAGAAGCCCGTCCCATCTGGTGATGGTCAGCGCCGCGGAGTCGTGACGCGCGCCGGCCACTGGGGTGGACGTGGTCAACAGGATGCCATCCAGGTCGCAGGCGACTTCGATGGACAAGTTTTAGCAGTGGCGCTTCCCGGAGTAGTTGGCTTTCCCGCGCCCCCCGCCGGTTGCCTGTGGGCACATAGGCGCCGTCCACTATGACGGGCCTGGTGGCGGCCGTGACGCCGAGGGGTATTCCCGTCATGGCGAGGGCCTGGTCGATGAGGGGCTCGATCTGACTGAGGTTACGTCGTAGCGGGTGGCCTTGGAGCGGTTTTGGGTGGCCTGGTCTGCATGTTCGTTTGTTGGGTCGCTTCAAGGTGTTGCCAGGGAGTTTCGGCGTGTTGCGTTGATGGAATGCGTTTGGCGTGGGATGATTATCACGTGAGCGAACCACGAGGACCGTTGAGGGTTGCCAGGGTCCGTTCGGTGTGGAAGCGAGCTGACGGAACCAAGGGCGCCCACGAGTCGGTGTTGTTGCGTCAGTCGTGGCGTGATGGCGCCACGGTCAAGCACCACACGGTCGCATCGTTGACGCACCTGCCGGCGGAGCAGGTCGCGTCCCTGGAGGCGGTTCTCAATCACGGCGCCGTGGCGTGCGGGGTCACCGGGACCGGGCTGGGGCCGGGCCTGCGCCACGGAGACGTGGCGGCCGTGTGGGCCATGGCTTCGCGGCTGGGCTTTGAGGGCATGCTCGGGGAACCGGGCAGGATGCGGGACATCGCGATGGCGTTGATCGTCGCCCGGGTGTGTCATCCTGCTTCGAAAGCCGCCCAAGCCCTGTGGTGGAAGGACACGACGTTAGGCGTGGACCTGGGACTGGCTGACGTCACGACGGATGAGGTCTACGCCGCGATGGACTGGCTGACCGGACGCCAATGCGAGATCGAGAACGCGCTGGCGGCCAGATATCTGAGCGACCGGGGCGTCAATCCGAACATGCTGGTCATGTATGACTTGTCGTCCACGTGGGTGGAGGGTTCGCACTGCGAACTGGCCGCGTATGGGTATTCGAGGGACAAGAAACGCGGCAAGGCGCAGATCGAGTTCGCTCTGGTCACTAATCCTGATGGTGTTCCCGTGGCGGTGAGAGTCTTCCCCGGAAACACCGCTGACCCCACCTCGTTCACCGCCGCCATCCAAGCTGTCACCGAACAGTTTGCGATGGGTCGGGCGGTCATGGTCGGAGACCGCGGGATGGTGACCGGCGCCAAGATCTCCGCGATGCGTGAAATTGAGGGTGTGGAGTGGATCGGGGCGCTCAAGCACGCCCAGATCGCTGCGCTGGCCAGTGATGACGGGCCGTTGCAGTTGACCCTGTTCGACCAGGAGGGCCTGGCGGTCATCGACCATCCCGACTATCCCGGTGAACGGTTGATAGCGTGCCGCAACCCGTTCGCCGCCGCCCATCGGGCCGATAAGAGGGAACGCCTGATCAAAGCCACACTCCAGGACTTGGACAAGGTCAGTGACCGGGTCGCTAAAGGCGCCCTGCGGGCCGCCAAGTCGATTGGCCTAGCGGTCGGGCGGGTCATCGACAAGCATCACGTCGCCAAACTCGTCACCGTCGACATCCAGACCGGCCGTATGGCCCATGGCCGCAACCACGCCGCGGTTGCCGCCGAGGCCGCGTTGGACGGCATCTACGTGCTCCGCACTTCCCTGACCGAGCAGGACATGGCCACCAGCGACGTTTTGGGCTCTTACAAGCATCTGTCCCGGATCGAGCAGGACTTCCGGGCGATCAAGTGCGCTGAATCGATCCAGGTCCGGCCCATCTGGCATCACCGCGCAGACCGGGTCAAAGCACACCTGCTGATCTGCGTGCTCGCCTGCCACCTGTCCTGCCACCTGCGCCGGGCGTGGGCCCCACTGACCTTCGCGGACACCGAGCCAGCCGGGCCCACCAGTCCCGTCCGGCCAGCCCGCCGCTCCGAGCAAGGCGACACGAAAGCCTCCACCAGGCGCAACGCCGAGGACCGTCCCGTCAGGTCCTTCACGGAGCTACTGGCCCACCTGGCCACCATGACCCGCAACACCGTCACCATCCACACCCAGGCTGGCCAAATCGCCTACGAGAAGATCACCGACCCCACCCAGGATCAGGCCACCGCGTTCAAGCTGATCGGCGTGCCGATTCCCGCCACGCTGACCCGATAGACACGTTGCCAGGGGTATGCCACACCCCACACACCCAAAACACCCCAAAACCGCAGGTCAACCTGCCCAAACGCTCAGACGCCCACTATCGACGAGACGTAACCTCAGACAGGAGCACTGAGTAGGCCGATTTGAAGTCTGTGTTGCAGCTATGCGTGCGGCGCAAGCGAGAGGCCTTGCGGTGGAAACTCGAAGAGCTGAGCGAACGAGCCGCGAGGACGCCGATGACGGCCACCGGCTCGAACATCCTGGGAATCGTGAAACACGTTGCGAGCGTCGAACCGGGCTATCTGGTCGTGGCGTTTGACCGCCCAAGAATCGACGCGCAGCCGGCTACCTGCCTGCCCCCGGAAGCGGCAACATGCCGAACCGGCATCAGGCATGGTGGGTTGAGCATGCCGCCGGTCTCAAAGCGCTGGCTGAGTCC
>JAIRXV010000466.1 GCA_031268115.1 Bifidobacteriaceae bacterium | reverse complement strand
GGGGGCGGGCGGCCCGTTGGCGGGGGCCGCGACCGGCGGCCCGTCTGCGGGGGTCCCGTCGGGCGGCCCGTCGGCTGGTGTAGAGGCGGCTGGCCCGTCGGCTGGTGTCGTGTCGGCTGGCCCCTCGGCTGGTGTCGTGCCGGCTGGCCCTTCGGCCGGTGTCCCGTCGGTCGGCCCTGTCACGGGTGTCCTGTCAGCCAGCCCGTCAGCCAGCCCGTCTGCCGGTGTCCCGTCGGTCGGCCCATCCGCCGATGCCCCGCCCGCGAGCGTGCCGCCCCCTCCGACCAATGCCCCGCCCGGTCCCGGGCGGGTGCGGGAGGGTTAGGTTCGTGGCCCCGCATTACGGCGATCCCGTCGGCGAACAGCGCGCTTGGGTGGCGGGAACGGGTTACGCCTGGCTGGACGGCGCCATCGGCGTGTTGCGCGTGGGCGGCGCGGAACGGCTGGGGTGGTTGGACTCCCTGACCAGCGCCTCGCTCGGCGGAATGGCGCCGGGGGATTCGGCGGAGACTTTGCTGCTGGACGCCACCGGGCGGATTGAGCACGCCTTTGGTGTCGTAGAGACCGCCGACGCCGCGTTCCTCACCGTCCCAGCGGTCCACGCCGAGGCCGCCCAGCGTTTTCTCGATTCGATGCGATTCGCTTTGCATGTCTCGGTCAGCGATATGACCGCCGATGTCGCACTGCTGGCAACGCCCGGACCGGCGCCTCTCGACGGCGCGTGGGCCTGGGACGATCCTTGGCCTGGGGTGGTGCCCGGGGGTACGTCATATGGCCCGGCCGCCGGGCACCCCGGGGGAGCTTGGCGCCTGCGCCTTACGGCGGTTCCAGCGAAGGATCGTGCGGCCGCCGGTGCGCTTCTGGAGGCGGCCGGGTTGACACCGGTGGGCACCTGGGCGTTGAACGCGCTGCGTCTGGCGGCGTGGCGCCCTTGGGTGGCCGCTCCTGGCGTGCAAGGCGCCTTGCCCCACGAACTCGATTGGCTGCGGACCGCTGTTCACCTGCATAAAGGTTGTTACAGGGGTCAGGAGACGGTCGCCAAGGTCCACAACGTTGGGCGCCCCCCGCGCAGGCTGGTCTTCCTGCATCTCGATGGTTCGCCGCTCACCCTGCCGGCACCTGGGGCGCTCGTCGCCCTGCGGGACGCCGAGGCGGCGGCGCCGTTGGGCGCGGTCACCTCGGCCGCACGGCACCACATCCTTGGCCCAATCGCGTTGGCGTTGGTCAAGCGCGGTACTGACCCGGCCGCCGAACTTGTGGCCGATGGCGTTCCCGCCGCCCAGCAGGTCATCGTCCCGCCGAGCGGCGAATCGGCCGACCGTCCAACGATTGGTGTGCCACAGGGCACGCCAACCCCAGGCTCGACTCGTCCCGGCGCTCTGTCCGGGCGGCTTGGCTCAAGCGGGAGCGGAGGCACACGGACAAACCGAACGCCTGGCGGTCGGGGTATTGGACTGCGGCGTCAGGGGTCGGAGTGATACCTGAGGCGGGCGCTGGGGTGTCGGGCCGTTTCGTTCCGGAAGCGAAGACCTAAAGTGTTCGTACTGGCGTCGGTTGGCGTCGATTGTGCTCGTCTTGAAGGGAAGACCTGAAATGTTCGCAGTGGCGGCGATTGGCGTGTTGATTGTGCTCGTCTTGTCGGCCCTAGCGGCGGCCGTGGCGATCTGGGCGTTCATTGACGCGCTCGTCCGGCCGGCTCAAGCGTTTCTTGCCGCCGGCAAAGCCAAGAAGGGTGTCTGGATCGCGTTGACCGCTGCGGCCGTGGCGATCACTGGGCTCGGGGTGGCCAGCGTGTTGCCGGGCCTCGGCGGAATCGCCCAGGTGGCCGCAGTCGTGGTGTCGGTGGTGTACCTGGTTGACGTGCGGCCCGCCGTGCGGGGGTCTCGGCGCCCACCGGACCAGCCCGCCGGGTGGTGAGGGCGCTATGCGGGCGGTCATTCAGCGGGCGAACGGCGCGAGCGTCGCGGTGGATGGGCGAGTGACGGCATCGTTCTCGGGCGAAGGCCTGTTGGTGCTGGTCGGGGTTGGCCACAGCGACGGGGAGGATCAGGCGCAGCGCATCGCTCGCAAGGTCGCGGAGTTGCGTTTGCTGCGCGGCGAACGCTCCGTGTCCGATGCCGGCGCCCCCGTGATCGTGGTGTCCCAGTTCACGTTGCTAGGCGAGGCGCGTAAGGGAAGGCGGCCAACCTGGAACGCGGCCGCTCCCGGCCCCGTGGCCGAGCCGCTGGTGGCCCGAGTGGTGGCGCTGCTGCGAGACCGGGGTTTGACAGTCGGGGAGGGTGTGTTCGGTGCGGACATGGCAGTCCAACTGACCAATGACGGCCCGGTCACCCTGATTGTCGACGCCAACTGAAGGGGACAATGGCGGTCATGCGAATCGAGATCGTCCGGGGCGACATTACGCGCCAACGGGTGGACGCCATCGTCAACGCCGCGAACCCCTCGCTGTACGGCGGGGGCGGTGTCGACGGAGCCATCCACCGGGCGGCCGGACCGGAGCTCCTGGCGGAATGCCGCGACGTGCGGGCCACGGCCTATCCGGACGGGCTGCCGGTGGGCCACGCCGTTGCGACTGGCGCCGGCAGACTCCATGCGCGTTGGGTCATCCACACGGTTGGCCCCGATCTGCACCGCGGGCAATCCGATCCCGACCTTCTGGCCTCCTGCCTGCGTGCCTGCCTGCGGGTAGCGGGGGAGATGGAGGCCAGGTCGATCGCGTTTCCGGCCATCAGCGCCGGCGCCTACGGGTGGCAGGTGGGACGGGTAGCGCAGATCGCTGCTCAGACAGTCGCCGTGTACGATGCCGTTCCCACCTTAGAGCTGATTCGGTTTGTCACGTACACTTCCGCCGCTGACCAGGCATTTCGCGAGGTTTTCGGCGATCTGGCGGAGCCCGCAGGGCCATGAGACGTCATGCTCGGCGCGAAAAGCGGAAACAAACCGACCCTCCAGATCGCTACGATGGGTTGAATCGGTGCGTCGTAGCCTGGGGCGCTTCGCCCTGGGGACCGTCACCGGGTGGGGAGAGGAAGACCGAATGTTTGAACGCTTCACGGACCGCGCCCGTCGCGTGATTGTGCTCGCGCAGGAGGAGGCGCGGCTGCTCAATCACAACTATCTTGGGACCGAGCACATCCTGCTCGGCCTGATCCACGAGGGTGAGGGTGTCGCGGCCAAGGCGCTCGAATCCATGAACATCTCCCTGGAGGCCGTTCGCGGCCAAGTCCAGGACATCATCGGGGAGGGCCAGCAGACTCCGTCTGGGAGCCACATCCCGTTTACGCCCAGGGCGAAGCGCGTGCTGGAGTTGACGCTGCGCGAAGCCCTCCAACTGGGCCACAACTACATCGGGACCGAGCACATCCTGCTCGGCCTGATCCGCGAAGGCGAAGGCGTGGCCGCCCAGGTGCTCATCAAACTGGGCGCGGACCTACCCCGCGTGCGTCAGCAGGTAATCGAGCTGTTGTCGGGCTACCAAGGCAAAGACCAGGTCTCCGTGGGCGGTTCGGCGGAGCAGGCGCCGGCCGGGTCCGCAGTCCTCGACCAATACGGCCGGAACCTGACCCAGGCGGCCCGTGAGGGCAAGCTGGACCCCGTCATCGGCCGCGAGAAAGAGATCGAGCGGGTGATGCAGGTCTTGTCCCGGCGGACCAAGAACAACCCCGTCCTGATTGGGGAGCCGGGCGTCGGCAAGACTGCCGTGGTTGAGGGGCTGGCCCAGGACATTGTGCGCGGCGACGTGCCCGAGACCCTCAAAGACAAGCAGCTCTACACACTGGACCTCGGATCTCTGGTAGCGGGGTCCCGTTATCGCGGGGACTTCGAGGAGCGGCTCAAGAAGGTACTCAAGGAGATTCGCACCCGCGGCGACATCATCCTGTTTATCGATGAGATCCACACGCTGGTCGGGGCAGGAGCGGCTGAGGGCGCCATCGACGCCGCGTCTATCCTCAAACCGATGCTGGCGCGCGGAGAGCTTCAAACGGTTGGCGCGACAACACTCGACGAATACCGCAAGTACGTCGAAAAGGACCCGGCATTGGAGCGGCGCTTCCAGCCCATCCAGGTGGCCGAGCCAACTTTGGTACACACCATCGACATTCTGCGTGGACTGCGGGACCGCTACGAGGCCCACCATCGCGTGTCCATAACCGATTCCGCACTTGTTGCCGCCGCCAATTTGGCCGACCGCTACGTCAACGACCGATACCTGCCGGACAAAGCCATCGACCTGATCGATGAGGCTGGGGCGCGGCTGCGGATCCGCCGCATGACCGCCCCGCCGGAACTGCGCGAACTAGACGAACAGATCGCTGCGGCGCGCAGAGACAAAGAATCCGCGATTGACGAACAAGACTTCGAGAAAGCCGCAGGTTTGCGCGACAAGGAAAAGAAGCTCGTGGAGTCTCGGGTCGAACGCGAAAAACGGTGGCGTTCGGGCGATCTCGACACGGTGGCGCAAGTGGACGAGGAACTGATCGCTGAGGTGTTGGCGATGTCCACGGGTATCCCCGTGGTCAAGCTGACGGAAGAAGAATCGACTCGACTCCTCCACATGGAGGACGAACTCCACAAACGTGTAGTCGGCCAAGACGAGGCGATCAAGGCGCTCTCGCAGGCGATTCGGCGCACACGGGCGGGCCTGAAGGACCCGAAGCGGCCCGGCGGATCGTTCATTTTCGCAGGACCTACCGGCGTCGGCAAGACGGAGCTGGCCAAGGCGCTCGCAGAGTTCCTTTTCGGGGACGAAGAATCCCTGATCCAGCTCGACATGTCTGAGTTCTCCGAACGCCACACGGTGTCGCGGTTGTTCGGCTCCCCTCCTGGGTACGTCGGCTACGAAGAAGGCGGCCAGCTCACGGAGAAGGTCAGGCGGCGCCCGTTCTCGGTGGTTCTTTTCGATGAGGTTGAAAAGGCACACGCCGACATCTTCAACTCGCTTCTGCAGATCTTGGAAGACGGCCGCTTGACCGACGCGCAGGGCCGCACCGTCGATTTCAAGAACACGGTTGTCATCATGACCACCAACCTCGGTACGCGCGACATCGCCAAAGGCGTCATGACCGGATTCCAGGCCGGCGGCGAGCTTGCGACCGACTACGAACGCATGAAGAACAAGGTGAACGACGAACTCAAGCAGCACTTCCGGCCAGAGTTCCTCAACCGCGTGGACGACACGATCGTTTTCCCGCAGTTGACCCAGGCCCAAATCGTGCAAATCGTGGACTTGATGATGGCGAAACTGTCCGAGAGACTGGCCGATCAGGGCATGACTATCTCCCTGACCGATGCCGCCAAGAACCTCCTGGCAGAACGCGGCTACGATCCGGTCCTCGGTGCGCGTCCGCTGCGCCGCGCCATCCAGCGCGAGATCGAAGATCAACTCTCAGAGAAGATCCTTTTCGGCGAAATCAAGGCCGGCGAGGCCATCACGGTCGACGCCCAAGGTGAGGGCCTACTCGGTGAATTCACCTTCGTCACCGGCTCCAACGAGCCGGTCCGCGTCACGGTGCCCGAAGGCCCCATCGACTCAGACCGGATGCCGCCCCTGGATCACCCCGTGGACGGCGTGAACTAAGGCCCCACGCAGGCACGACAGGCGAAACACACCAAGGAAAGGTGCCGGTCACGGGGTGAAACCACCCCATGACCGGGTATCCTGGCCTCACTGCTCCGTGCCCCGTCCAGCGGAGGAACCCTGCCTGAGGAGGTACCCGGTGAACCGTCATGCGCTCGCCCAGATGATCGACCACACGGCGTTGAAACCGGAGACAACATGGAGCGACATCGACAGGCTCGTCGCTCAAGGGCTCGAACTCGGGGTTTACGGCGTGTGCGTGGCGCCTTCGTTTCTTCCACTCGACTCTCGGGGCCTGGCCCTCGTTGCCGTCGCGGGTTTTCCCTCGGGTGCTCACTGCCCCGAGGTTAAAGCCGCGGAGGCCGCCCGGGCCGCAGCCGATGGCGCCACAGAAGTGGACATGGTGATGAACCTCGGCCGGGCCAAGGCCGCCGAATGGAGTCTGGTGGGCGCTGAAATCGCGGCCGTGCGC
>JAIRXV010000165.1 GCA_031268115.1 Bifidobacteriaceae bacterium | reverse complement strand
CTTGGGCCGGGCCGCCCCCACCCTGTCCGGTTTACGCTGCCGTTGGACGAGGGCGAGCACGCGGTGGGTCTTGGGGAACGCTACGACGCGGGCGAACAGGTCCTCGCCGACGGAGAGGCCATGTGCCGGGCGGGCCTCGCCGTGAAGGAGGCAGACGGCAGCGCCTACCGCAACCGGGGCTGGTGGTTCCCGGAGGCGAAGACCCCGTCACGTTTTCCCACTCTGGGTTCACGGGCACTCAACCTCACGGCGCGTTCTGGGCCGGCGACGAAGACCCCACCTGGGAATCATTCCGGTGTTCCATACGGGCCGGCATAACGGCATCGTCCTGTGGGATTGTCTACTGGGGCTGGGACCTAGCGGGGTTCTCCGGTCCGCTGCCCACGTCGGAACTCTACCTGCGCGCCGCCGCCGCTTCGGTGTTCATGCCGATCATGCAATACCACTCCGAGTTCAACCATCACCAAATGCCCTTGCGTGATCGCACACCGTGGAATACTGCGGACCAATCGGGCGACAGGGACGTGATTCGCGAGTTCCGCGCTCTGGTGGAATTGCGGGAAAGGCTCTTGCCGTACATTGCCGGGCAAGCAAAGGTCGCCATAGACACTGACCGCCCGTTGATGCGGGACTGTTCTTCGACAATCCAGACGATTCGGAAGTCTGGCATCACCCGCTGCAATGGAAGCTCGGGGATGCGCTGCTGGTCAGCCCCGTCACGGAGGAAGGCCTCACCGAACATGCCGTCTACCTGCCAGAAGGCGGCTGGGTGGATGTGTGGAGCGGTGAGGCGACGCACGGTGGCCGGGTCGCGGCCGTGGGCGCGAGGTCGTCCATCCCCGTCTACTGTCAGAAGGGGCACTGGCCTGAACTCGCGGCGACCTTTGCGGGGTCCGCCCGCGGGCATGTACTCGAACAGCGCTAATCGCGGCGCCGAGGTGGTGCGTTGGCTGTTCACTGGGCTTTCGTCCTTGGGGCATTTTGCGCGTTTACGGGCGGACTCCTGCGTGGTACGCCAACGAGACGAGGGCGGTCCTGTCGCTGACTCCGAGCTTTACCATCGCCCGGTTGATGTGTGTCTTGGCGGTCAACGGCGATATGACAAGTTCGTCCGCGACCCGCGGATTGTCCAACCCCCGCACGGCGGCCCGCAACGCCTCTGACTCCCGGGGCGTCAGCGACTTCACGAGGCGCGCCGCCATCGGGTCCACGGGCACACTGTTTGTTGTCGTCTGCGACGTGTCCGATCACGGCTCGGGCAGCACTCGGCGACAAGGCCCCGCCGCCGCTGTACACCTCAAGTACGGCGCCAGCGAGTTCGGGCGGCGACTCGCCGAACTGAGCATGGACCGGCAGAGGAAGCCAGCCACGACGAATCGGAGGCAACCAGGCGGGGGATTCCGACGCCCGGTGGAGCGTGCCTGGAGACGTGTCCTGGGACGGTCTTGATGTCGCTCTTGTCCTACGACCTGCGAGACTTTCCGTTCTTGGCGTCAACAGACTTTGAGTCCCAAGGGCTGGTGGTTCACGGTCCGACCCGGACCAAGCGGACCGAGGGCGAGAGCCGGGCCCTCGCTCCACGAGCCACGGTCTTGCGCGACGAGGGCCGGTCGCTGGAGCGGATCGGCGACGGCCTCTGGATTTCTCACTTCACGGTGCATGGGCTGCTGGCCGGGTTGTAATTCCAAACTGACAACCCATCAGCCGTGAGGGTCGAGACGGACGGAGCGGAAGGGTGAAACCGGCGGCGCGAGCGCCTGGTCGTTGGAGCCGTGCTGGCGGACGAGTACTCGGCTGGCGCGACAGTGCGGGGTCTAGCGCGCAAGCACGGCGTGGCCCGTTACACCGCCTGCTCAAGGCAGCGTGCATCTTGGCACCCGTGGGCAGAGCAAAGCGAATCGAGTCTGGAGCGCCGCTTGGGATCACTGCCGCCGTCACCGGTCCCCGTTGCTTAAGCTGCTCCGGAACAAGGTGTCCACATCGCTGGTCGTTCTGGTCCGGAGCCCGAGTCGGAACTCGATTTAGACGCCGCCCTTGACCAGGAACATGGGTTCGCCGCCTTCCCCCAGTGCCCGTTGCAATGCGGCGACCACCGCGGTGGAGGCGACAAGCCAGCCGAGGCGTTGCGCGCCAACAACTGTCTGCCTCTCCGCATCGGAGACCCAGCGGTCCATCGCCTGTGCGCTGGGAACCGGCCATTTCTTGTTGGGAAGGTCGAATAGGATCATGTTCGGCCGCTCGACAGTTCGCGGCGTTGGCGCTCGGCTGTGGCCGTGTCGATGCGGCCCTGCCCCCTGGCGGTGTCGATGGCCTTGAGTACCAGGTCAGGCCGCACGTGGGTCGAGATGCACTGGCCTATAGCTGTCGCGGGCGTGACCGCCGGGATCTGCTCCCACCAGCCGATCTGGGCGTCCGCCAGATCTTGGTAGTGGAGCGCCAGCGCTCGGGGCTTGTCCTTGCGGCGTAACGGGCGCTGCTTGGGCACAGTCACGTGGGTTTCGCCGGGATTTACGGCGATCGCGCGGCGCCGAAGAGCACCGTCCTAGCGATAGTAGCTGCCGCGTTTCAGCTGGTTTGGGCTTAAGGGCTATCCATGTCGTGGACCCTGGTGTGTGCCAGTCAGCGCGGACCGTTACCGGATCGTTATCTGGTTGGGCGGCCGTGGCCACGGGGACGGGTGGCGTCACGGTTCACGCGAC
>JAIRXV010000459.1 GCA_031268115.1 Bifidobacteriaceae bacterium | reverse complement strand
GTGCCATCAGAGAGACCAACAGGTTGGTCTCAGCCAAGCGCAGCTCGTTGAGGCCGGACCCGACCGTGAAATGGGCCGAGACTACGAACATTGGCTGCCCGCTGGCAAGGTGTTTCAGGACAACCCAGGTCGCCGTGCAGGGATAGGCGGGATTGATGGTCAGATTGTCCTCCCCGCAAGTCTCCAACGCGAACACGTTCGCGTTGTATAAGACGTGATTGGAGGTGACAGCACAGCCCAGGTTGCTGCCCGGCTCAAGTGCCAAGGTCATACCGGCCGCGCTCGCCAGCGCTTGAACAGGCCTCTCGCGGTAGCCCTGCTTCAAGGTCCACGCGGCCTCCTGAACTGCGACGATCTCAGCCCCCATGTCGGCGATTCGCTGGCCCAACAACCCCACCCGGTCCCAGAAGCTGCGCCCAAGGGCGTCGTCGTAGTTGGCGCCCAGAACGTTATAGGAGGCGACGGCGACATTGAAGGCAGGCGCGCTTAGAGGGGTGGGGAAAGGCATGGACGCTGGCACCGGTCGGGATGTGGCGAATTCCCTCTTCATTCGATCCGCTTTAACCGTGACAAAGAACTCGTTCCCCAACCCGTAGGACGCCGGCACCAACCCAGTGATCTCGTGGGCAGTGGCCGGCGCATCGACGTGCTGCGATACCACTGGCGCAGCGTTAGGAGTAGGTGCGATTTGGACTGTGTAGCCGGTGGCACGCGAAGCGGCGTTCCAACTCGCCATGATCGAGCTGGGTGAGGTGGCGCGGACGGATACGCCCGTCGGCTGGGCGGGCGCTCGCGTACCGGTATAGACCTTGATTTTCGCGGACTTAAACTTCTTCGGGCGGTCAATCGTGGTGACTCGGATCCAGAGTTTCTGGTTCTCTTCGATGTCCCCGCCACCGATCCACGCATCTGATTTCTTGGTCCGCTTCTCGGTTATCAGCTTCTTGAGACGGATGTCTGCGAAGGCCTGCACCAGGTACTTGGTTGTCTTGCGGGTCGCTTTCCAGGTCACGTGGACCCGCGCCACTTTTGTGCCGGTTTGCCTCAACCGCATCGGATCCTTGGCCGCGGCCGCCAACGCCGATAGCGCCTTGTCCCCCAATGCCGCCGGGGCGTTCGGCGGCGCGGCGGCCTGTGACGGCGCGAGCGCCACCGGCAGAGTAAGGCCGACAACGACAGCGGAGATCGTCGCGACCTGGGCGAACGAAGAGAAACGATGGCTACGGCGCACAGAAGCTCCCAAGAGTCGGTGATGGATACGCACATGCTAACCGGGCGTTGCCGAATCGCTCGGGAGCACGGGCGGCGGTGTCCCGGGTTCCGAAGGCGTCGGCGTCGGCGGTGGCGGAGCCTGCGTGGATGGCTGTTCTTCGGTTGGCTGCGGGGGCGGAGGGGGCGGAGCCGCAGTGGTTTCGGCGGGCGGCGGCGCGAACGTCTCCACTGGTTCGGCAGCTGTCGGAGGAACGGGCGGGGGCTCAGGTTGCTCGGTCTTGGGGTCGGGCGAGGGAGTCGGCGGTTCGGATGGGCCGTCATCGTCCCCCTTCTCCGTGCTGGGAACCGTGGGCGTGGCACTCGCCGTGGGATCCGTCTGAGGCTGGCGGGGGGGACTGCTGGCCCCACCCGGCCGTTCCGGAAACTCGACCACATCCAGCTCTTCGTGCTCAGCGGCCATCATCTCCACCCAGACTTTGGCTGGCAGAGCGCCGCCGTTGATCTCGCTCAGGCCCGCGAATGGCGTGAGTTCCACGACCTTGCCGTTCTCGCCTTCTTGGTAGAACGCGACCGCGGAGGCCGCCTGCGGCGTGTAGCCGACAAACCAAGCGGATCGGTGTTCCTCGGATGTCCCTGTCTTGGCGGCAGCCGGGCGGCCCAGCTCTTTGGCCGCCGTACCCGTGCCGACTTCGACCACTTGAGTCAGCGCGTAGGTGACCTCAGCGGCGATATCTGCGTCGAGGACGCGCTTGCCGGTGGTGGGTCCGGCATAGACGGTCACATCGCCTGGATTCTTGGCGGCGGCGACGATGTGCGGCTCGTGGCGCACGCCATCGGCGGCCAATGTGGCATAGACGTTGGCAAGATCCAAAGGGTGCGGGGAGGCGGTTCCCAAGACGTTCGTTATGTCCGTGTCCAGCCCGGCCGTTGCCTCGGGCAAACCCAGATCGATGGCCATCTTACGGGTAACGACTCCACCCACTTCCTCGTTGAGCTGAGCATATACAGTGTTGACCGAGTTTTCTGTCGCCTGTAGCAGACTCATCGAACCATAGGACCGGCCCCCGATGTTCTCCACCTTCCAGTCGCCGATTTCTATAGGAGAGCGACCCGAATACCAATCGCTAAGGGAATGCTCGCCTGAGGCCAGGGCGGCCGCCAATGCGATCGGCTTGAAGGTCGAGCCGGCCTGGGCGATATCTTGGGTGGCAGCGTTCTGTTGGCGCTTTATGTAGTTGGGACCACCGTAAAGGGCGGTGATCCCACCGTTGGTCGGGTCTATTGAGACCGCTGCGACATGCAGATTCTTTGGGCGATCATCGGGAAGGTTGCGTACCGCCTGGACGGCGGCCCTCTGCCAGGCCTGGTTGACGGTGGTCACGATGACCAGCCCGCCTTCATCGAGTTCCGTCTCGGTCAAACCGCCGCGAGAGGTCATTTCCTCGCGGACCATCTGCAATAGGTAACCCCTGGTACCGCCGTAGAGATTGGGCACTTCGTGTTCGATTGTGTCAGGGAACGTCAGCTCGGCGCGTTCGGTCGGGGTCAGGGCGCCGGTCTCAACCATGCCGTCCAGTACGTAGTTCCAGCGGATGATGGCGGTACCCAGATCCACCGCCGGATCGAACGCGGAAGGCGCGGGGACCATTCCGGCGAGGAGCGCGGCCTGCGAGACATCGAGTTCGCTGGCATGCACGCCGAAGTAGGCTACGGCGGCGGTTTCAATACCATAGGCTCCGCGACCGAAATAGATCGTGTTGAGGTAGTCCGCCAAGATCTCAGACTTATCCTTCTCTCGAGTGACCTTGACTGCCAGGATCGCCTCGCGGAACTTGCCCATCAGATCCGTGGTGGTCTTGCCCACAAAATAGCGTTCAATATACTGCTGTGTGATGGTCGAGCCGCCTTGGCGTCTACCTCCGCGCAAATTGTTGTAGAACGCCCGCGCTAAGCCCACCGGATCGACTCCGGCGTTGTTCCAAAAGCTGCGATCCTCAGCGGCCACCACGGCCTCGCCCACGTGCGGTGGCAACTCCGAAAGCGGCACGATAGTTCGGTTTTGGGCCGAGAACTCCCCCATCAGCGTGGTGCCATCGGCGTAGTAGACCTTGGTGGTCTGCGCGAACGCGTCCCCCGCTGGAACAGGCAGTTGGGTGGTGGCGTATGCCCAAACGAAGACGCCGACCACGGCCAGGATTCCCAGCAAGACCGATGCCCCCACAAACTTCCACGACGGCAGCCAGCGCCGCAGACCGCGGTGCTGACGCCGTGGGTAATTGAAAAACCGGCGCCTAAACGGCCGCGGGGGGGTCACAAACGGACGCGAAGGCGGCACCGCCCGCCAGGTCGCTTGCCCCGGAGGTTCGACCGCCGGCACTTGTTTGGGGCGCGCAGGCCCGGCCCGGCGGGGCCCAAACCCGCCTCCCACCGGTGCATTCCCAAAAGAATCGGCCACAGCGGTATTTCTCTCCTCTCCGCGAACCCCTCGTTTGATCGTGCCGCCTCCCGAGCGGCACACACCCAGTATCGACCAGACCTGTGACATTCGGCATCCTCCCAGCCCTTCACGGGTGTGTCGCGCTGGGCGGTGGGCGCCGGTGGGCGGCACAACAGGGTTCAGCCGCTCGCCGGTGGGCGGCCGGTTGGGGCTGATGGGTCCTTGCCCCGACCGGCCGCGGAAAGCCGCCGCGCTGCCCATATACCCTGGGTGGTTGAGTCTCCCGTCAAGGACGTCAACGCTCATTAGGACGGTGGTGAAATACCACCTTCCTAGATGTTAGCTGCCGCGTTTCAGCAGGTCAGAGCTACGCTCTTCCCCGCTGATGCGGTCGGACGCCGGTTATTCACCGGCGCCCTAAGAAATCATCTAATGTTGGGCGCGACCACATTCGGTTACCGCCAAAACGAACCGGAGGCACGATGACCGGCCCAATCGAGCCGCCCAGCGCACAGGATCCCGCGGCGCCAGGCAGCCAGCGCCCCCCATCCGACTATGGGTATCGACCCCAAGTCCAACCCGGCTACGGCTACCAAGCCCAGACTCACCTCGACTACGGGTACCAACCCTCAGGCTCACCCAACGGTCACCAACCCCAAGGCCCAACCCAACCCAGCTACGGGTACCAACCCGCCCTTCCACCCCAACCTCAGACCCAATCCGGCACGTGGGCAGCTCAGAGTGCTTACGCACCGGCCCCTGCACCAGGCGGCTCGGCTCCGCGACCAAGGGGGGGCGCGGCCTGGACCGGGCTTACTCTGGCGCTGATAGCGACCGCTGGCGTCGGCATCTGCAGTTGGTTCGCACTGACAACAATCGAGTTCGACTCCTCGCCTTTCGATACCGCCAAATGGTGGTTCGCGGCGCTGATCGTCTCGTGTGCTCTGCCGCTCGTGGCTCTGATCCTTAGCATTGTCGCCGCAGTCAAGAAGGCCCATCGGGGCGTTGCCATCGCAGGATTGGCGATCGCCGTGCTCGGACCGGCGATCACTGGCGCCATCGGCGCGTCGGAGGGCGCCAACTCCCTGGCCAGCCGCTTCGAGTCGGTCGCCGAGGATGCGAGTGGATGGCTCACGGACGCGCTGCGCGGGTCAGACTTGCCGGACTGGGCCGAAAAGCTGATTGAGGGAACAGAGTTCTACAACGAGCTGGACCCGTGACCCACACGTTGCCCACCCCACCGCGGCCCGCCCGTTGTTCGCCAGCGTCCCACCTTGACGCGATGCCGACCGTCATGCCGGCCGGACGGTTGGCGCTGTTGTCCTAGGAGGCCGGCCAATGGAGCGGCCAACGACTGCGTCAACTGGATCGGCGCAGACCGCGCTGACCAGTTGAAACGTAGCAGCTAGCGTTGCTAGGTCGGTGCTTTTCGGCACCGACCTAGCAATGCCAGTAGGCTCTGGTGGTTGTTCGCCAACTACGTTTACTCAGCAAGGGAGCTGTTCTCGCGTGTCTCTGCCAACCTGGTCCATGGCCCCGTTTGTGGCGCTCTTGGTCTGCATCGCCATCCTGCCCCTAGTTCCCGCCACCGCTCGGCTGTGGGAACACAACTGGTTCAAGTTGGCGGTCTCGGCGCTCCTTGGGATACCCGTTGGTCTGTGGATGTGGTTCGGTGCGGACCCACACCTAGTTGAACACGCACTTTCGGAGTACGGCCAGTTCATTGCCTTGCTGGCCAGCCTGTTCGTGGTCACGGGCGGCATCTTCGTGGCCGGCGACCTCCGCGCGACACCCCGCAACAACACGATCCTGCTCGGTGTCGGTGCGATCCTGGCATCCTTTGTGGGGACCACCGGCGCCGCGATGCTATTGATCAGACCGATCCTGGGGACTAACGCCGAACGCCGTCACAAGGCCCACACGATTGTGTTCGCCATTCTGATAATCGCCAACTGCGGTGGACTGCTGACACCGTTGGGCGATCCGCCCCTGTATGTCGGATTGATGCGGGGTGTACCGTTCACGTGGACGTTCTCACTTTTCCTGCCCTGGCTTTTTGTCAACGGCATGCTGCTGTTCACATACTTCGCGCTGGATACGCGGCGCTACGGCGAAGAGCCCGCTGAGGCTATTGCGTCGGACCGGGCGGCCGTCACACCCCTATCGGTGCGCGGAGGTGTGAACGTTGTTTGGCTGGCGGTCATCATCGCGTCCGTTGCCCTGCTCGGCGAGCGTCCCCTGGTAAAGGTTGCGGTCCAGGTCGCGGCCGCCGCCGCGTCATACCTGTTGACGCCGCGTCGAATCCGTTTCAAGGACAACGAGTTCACTTGGAGTCCGATCATCGAGGTCGCGGTCTTGTTTGCCGGGATCTTCGTGACGATGATCCCCGCGCTGGAGATTCTGCGCACCGAAGCGAATTCGCTGCCCCTGAACGAATACACGTTCTTCGGGTTTACCGGCGCCTTATCCTCGGTGCTCGACAACACCCCCACTTATCTGGCGTTCTTCGATATGGGTCACGCCCTGACGGTCGAGGGAGCCACCGTGGTTGCGGGCGTACCCGAGCTGTATCTCACAGCGATCAGTCTTGGCGCAGTCACTTGCGGCGCAATCACCTATATCGGCAACGGACCGAATTTCATGGTCAAGGCCATCGCTGAAGAACGCGGCGTCGCCATGCCATCCTTTGGCCGTTACGTGGTATGGGCCTTCCAGTATCTAGTTCCTGTCTTGGTTGCCTTGGTTTGCATCTTCATCAGTTCGCTCTGGCAGCTCCATCTGGTCGGTTGGCTCATCGCCGCCGGTCTGGCCGCGCGTTCTGTCTACACGTTGGCGAAGGCCCGTCGGGTCCGAGCCTGAACTCCCTTGGGGGCGTCCAACCTTCCCGGATCCGACCCCCGCCAGAGCCCGCCGTGCGGTTGACACACAAGATTTGGTGTGTCGCCACGTTCGAGGCACAAGATGTAGTAGGGTTCCCGCTTGTGCCGGTCGCTGGAAACAGCGGCGCGCGGCATGGCCAAGCGGCACATCGGGTGCCGGGCGGCCCTGCCGCACACACGGGAACCCGGTGGAAACCCGGGACTGCCCCGCAGCGGTAAGTGGGAACGACGGTCGCATTGAGCACTGGGTCAAGCACCTGGGAAGCAGCGGCCAGGTAGGTAAGCGCTGGGACCGAGGTGAGAGCGCCACGGTCCCGGTCGCCAGGCGCCCACGAGTCCGAAGACCTGCCGGCTCCCGCGGGCAAACCGCCCGCGGAAAGGTTCGCGGCTCGCGGGAGCCGGGCTTTGGCGTTGGACGGGCTTCTTTGTTGCCCGGCCGAGGCGACGCCACGCCATGCGACTCGCGTCCCCGCGTACAACCCCGTCACGAGGAGACGCTCTCGATGAGCCACCTGACCCTTAACGCCGCCCAGTCCGCCGGCACCGACCCCGCCTTCGAACGCCAACCCAAGGCGACACCCGACGCCGATGGCGGCGCTCCAAATGGACTCGGGACCGTTGCCACCGCCCAGTGCGTGGTCAAGCGGGACGGGTCCACGGCTCCGTTCCACTTCGACCGGATCGCCTCTGCGATTGCACGGGCCGGGGCGGCAACGGGTGAGTTCGATGCGGCCGAGGCCAACATCCTGGCCCGCTTCGTGGTCCGCAAGCTGTATCCGGGCTCGCGGCCGTCGGTGGAGCAGATTCAGGATCTAGCCGAATCGACCCTCATCAACGCTGGCTATCGCGCTACCGCGCGCGCCTACATCGTCTACCGGGAGAGCCATTCGAGGCTTCGGCAAGACACGCGGGTGGTAGTCGATGTCGAGTCCTCGATCAACGAGTATTTGGACCGGTCAGACTGGCGGGTCAACGCCAACGCCAACCAGGGCTACTCGCTTGGCGGTTTGATTCTCAACACCTCAGGCAAGATCATCGCCAACTACTGGCTTTCTCACGTCTACGCCCCTGAAGTGGGCGAGGCTCACCGTCAAGGCGATCTGCACATCCACGATCTCGACATGCTCTCTGGCTACTGCGCCGGGTGGTCGCTGCGCACGCTCCTCGCGGAAGGTTTGAACGGTATACCGGGCAAAACCGATGCTGCCCCGCCCAAACATTTCTCCTCCGCGGTCGGGCAGATTGTCAATTTCCTCGGCACACTGCAGAACGAATGGGCCGGCGCTCAAGCATTCAGCTCGTTCGACACCTACATGGCGCCCTTCGTTCGAATCGACCGCATGACCTATCCCCAGGTGCTTCAATGCATCCAGGAGCTTGTCTACAACCTCAACGTGCCGTCGCGGTGGGGCACTCAGACACCGTTTACCAACCTCACTTTCGATTGGACTTGCCCGGAGGACCTGCGCCAGACCCACCCCCTCATCGGTGGGGTCCACCAGGACTTCGCCTACGGCGACCTCGCCGCGGAGATGGACATGATCAACCGAGCCTATATCGAGGTCATGACGAACGGCGATGCCACCGGGCGGGTGTTCACGTTCCCGATTCCCACCTACAACATCACCGCCGATTTTCCCTGGGAATCCGAGAACGCCGACCGCCTGTTCGGGATGACGGCCAAGTACGGACTGCCTTACTTCCAGAACTTTATCAATTCCGAACTCAAGCCGAATCAAATCCGTTCCATGTGCTGCCGGCTGCAGCTCGACCTACGCGAATTGCTCAAGCGCGGCAACGGGCTGTTCGGCTCCGCGGAACAGACCGGATCTCTCGGCGTAGTGACCGTGAACTGCGCGCGGCTCGGCCACCTTCATGCGGGAGACTACCCGGGCCTCCTGGCAGCCTTGGATCGGCTTCTCGAACTGGCCAGGGACTGCCTGGAAGTAAAACGCAAGGTAATCCAACGGCTCATCGACCAGGGGCTCTTCCCGTACACCAAACGGTACTTGGGCACTTTGCGCAACCATTTCTCAACAATTGGCGTCAACGGCATCCATGAGATGGCGCGCAACTTCTTCGCGACTTCCGACGCCGCCGCCCGCACCGACGGAATCGCCTCTCCGGCTGGCCATAAGCTAGCCGTTACGCTTCTGGATCATGTCCGAGAGCGGATGGTCGAATTCCAGGAAGCCACCGGCCACTTGTACAACCTGGAAGCCACCCCCGCGGAAGGGACCACCTACCGTTTCGCCAAAGAGGACCGGCAGAGATTTCCGGGCATCGTCCAATCCGGTACCGCCGAGAACCCGTATTACACCAATTCTTCACAATTGCCGGTCGGCTTCACCGACGATCCGTTCGAGGCGCTGGCCCGGCAAGACGAACTCCAGCGCAAATACACCGGCGGCACAGTCCTGCACCTGTACATGTCGGAGCGGATCTCAAGCGCAACCGCCTGTAGGGAATTGGTGCGCCGCTCGCTGAGCCGGTTTTCATTGCCCTACATCACCGTCACCCCGACGTTCTCAATCTGCGCCACCCACGGCTACCTGGCGGGCGAACATCCGACTTGCCCGCTCTGCGCCGAAGCGAACCCCACGGGCGAACCCGTCGCGTGCGAGGTTTGGACCCGGGTGATGGGCTACCACCGCCCGGTGTCGTCGTTCAACATCGGCAAGAAGGGCGAACACGCGCAGCGCCGCCACTTCCGCGAGCCGGCAGCCCTCAATGCGTTGACACCGGCTGGACGATGACGGCCCACCGGGCGCCATCGCCCGCCTCACCGGCCCCAGGCGCCGGCGTGGGCCCGCGCCCCTCCCGCGTCCTGTCGATTGGCGGTCTAACGCCCCTGAGCACGTGCGATTGGCCCGGCAAGTTAGTGGCGACTGTCTTCTGCCAAGGGTGCCCCTGGAATTGCATTTACTGTCACAACCCCGACTTGATCGATCCGCGCGTCCCCGGCGCCGTCGCCTGGCAGGACGTAATGGCGCTGTTGGACAAGCGAATCGGTCTGCTCGACGGGGTGGTCTTCTCGGGGGGCGAGCCGACGCGCCAAGACCTGCGGGCCGCCATCGTCCAGGTTCGAGACCTGGGATTCGGTGTGGGTTTGCACACGATGGGGGCCTATCCGCGAAGGCTGGCCGAGCTGCTTCCCCTGGTGGACTGGGTGGGGTTCGACGTCAAGGCGACACCGAGCGAGGCCCCGGCGCTTGTCCGAGCACCGGGGGCAGCCCGGGCGATGCGGGCCTCACTCGACCTGCTGCTGGCCTCCGGCGTGGACTACCAAGTCCGCACCACTTGGGGCCCCGGGACGATCGCGCGCGGCCAAGCCGAGGCCGCCCAAGCATGGGCTCGCTCGCGCGGAGCCGTGGGCCCTGTTCTCCAAGACGTTCGCCCCAACGGCGCCCGCCCAGAGTTCGCGGCGGCCTACCGCAGCGCTTGCCTGCCCACTCCGGCCTGAAGGCAACACCCCGACCGGTCCGGGAGCCTCGACACGCCGCAGCCCCACCCTTCGGCCCGGGCTCGGCCCAACCCTCGGGGCCCACCACTCGGCCCCACCCCCCCCGGCCCGGGGTCGGGCCCCAGGCTCGGGCCAGCCTCGCCCTATGGCCTAGCCTTCGGATGTGCAGCTCATGAGGGACCTAGTCTCGCTCGGCCGGTCCCGTGGTTTCCTCCGGCTTCTGGCGGTGCGGGTGATTGGCCAGGCCGGCGATGGCGCACTACAGGCTGGACTCGCAGCCCTCTTCTTCTTCGCTCCCGAACGGGCCAGCACCCCTGAAGGTGTGGCGGCGGCGTTCGCCGTGCTGCTTGGGCCGTTCACGCTGGTGGGGCCGTGGGCGGGGGTACTACTCGACCGCTGGCCCCGGCGCGGCGTTCTCATCTGGGCAAACGTGGTTCGCTGCGCTTTGGCTGGCGTGATCGGAGCGATCATGGCGACGGCCGGAGTCACCTTGGGTGTGTACGTCTTGGCTCTGGTGACGCTCTCGCTCGGGCGGTTCATCGGTGCCGGGCTGAGTTCTGCCCAGCCCCGCGTGGTGGCGCCGGACGAGTTGCTCACCGCAAACTCGGTCGCACCCACCCTTGGCTCTGTGAGCGGCGGGGTCGGCGCCCTCGCCGGTTTGCTCAGCGCGGTTGGGGGTGACGCCGCGGGTCGCGCGTTGGTCCTGGCCGTTGCGGCCTTCCTGTTCGCTGCCGCCGCTGTTGCGGCGTTCGGTTTCCCCCGCGGCTGCCTTGGCCCGGACACGGAACCCGCCCCCCTGTTCGCGGCCTTGGCGGCCTTGATGCGGGGGTTGGCCCGAGGCTGGGCCTACCTGGTCCGCCGCCGCACACCTTTGCTCGCGATCGCCGCGATGGGTTTGGCCAGGTTGCTCTATGCGTTGGTGTTCATGGCCGCGATCTTGGTCTCGCGCCACCTGTTGACGCCCGCTGGGGCCGCCGATGGCGGACTG
>JAIRXV010000456.1 GCA_031268115.1 Bifidobacteriaceae bacterium | reverse complement strand
CCGCCAGCGAAAGCCGTCAAGTCGCCGAGGCCATAGGCGTGGCCGAACTCTGGTTGGACGCCGCCACCCAGTTCCCCGCGTCCGGCGGCACCGTGCGCGCCCTCAGCGCCGCCGAATGGGTTGAGATCACGTGGCCGGCCTGGCAAAGAATGGTCTCCCCCGTCGCCGCATCGGTCGCGAACGTACTGACCCAGGCCATCGCCAAACGCGAAAACGAACTGCCGGGGGAACTCGCGGCGGGTTTGCGGGGCATGATGCGAACCATGGGCGGGGCCGTCTTTGCGATGCAGATCGGCCAAGCGATCGGGGCGCTCGCGCGGGAAGTGTTCGGACTGACCGACATCGGCCTACCCCTGACTGAGGCACGGTCCTCGGCGCTGCTGCCTGCCGCCATCGGCCGCTTTGCCGCGGGCCTAGACGCGCCGATAGGAGAAGTCCGGCTGTTCTTGGCGGTCCGGGAGGCCGCCACCGCGCGGCTGTTCACCCACGTCCACTGGCTCGGACCGCACTTGCTGGGGGCGGTCGAAGGGTACGCGCGGGGGATCGAAATCGACGTGGAGCGAATCGAGACGGCGCTGCGCGATCTCGACCTGACCGACCAAGCGGCCGTGAATCGGGCCCTGACGGGGGGCGCGTTCGCGATCCAACGCACCCCAGCGCAAAAGGCCGCCCTGGAGCGGCTCGAAACCACGTTGGCCCTCGTCGAAGGTTGGGTCGAGGACGTGGTGAGCGGGGCCGTCGCCGAGCGGTTGCCGAGCGCCGCTGGCCTCAGCGAAATGATCAGGCGTCGGCGCGCTGGCGGCGGTCCAGCCGAGCGCGCGTTCGGCACGCTGGTGGGGCTGGAATTGCGGCCCCGGCGCGCCCGAGAAGCGGCAGCCCTATGGCGCGCGGTCGCTGAGGCGGACGGCCTGAGCGGCCGCGAGGCGCTCTGGTCCCACCCGGACGTGCTACCCGATTCCCAGGAACTGGCTGAACCGGAGCTGTTTGTCCAAGGCCGGCGGGAACGCGCCGCCGCAGACGCCGACGTGGACGCGGCCATCGCGGAGTTACTGAATGAGGACGATTCGCGGTAGCCTATCCAACTGGGTTTAGGTCCCTTACACCGGTAGGGGACGCCTCTTGATACACCAATCGCCTGACCTATCCCGCTGGGCGGCGGGAATCCTCTTGGGGGTAAAGCTCATGCGTTCGATCCGTGGACACCACCAGCGTGTGGCAAGTCGAGACGCGAAGGTTGGGGGACGCCATCGGCGGCCGCCTCAAGTGACCAGACACGGATCGCACGTGGACCCGCGTAGGTGGCAGCCTTCGACCCGGCGGACGATGACGTCCCTAGCCGCGCTCACGGCCGCTGGCCTCGTGGCTTGGGGAACCCTCCAACCCGTGGCGCCCGAGCCTCAGGCGGTGGCCGCCATACCCGCGGCCGCAATCGGAGAGTCGGTGATTTCGGTCAGCGTCGGCGGCCTGCGGGACACCCAATCGAACGCGGTTTCTCCGGTTCCGGGCGTCTGGCTGCGGCTGTATGACGGGGCTTCGGCGACGCAGCTCGGCGCCGTGGTCAACGATTCGTGGGGCCGATGTGAGACGGACGCCGATGGCGATTGTTCGTTTGTGATCCCAGACACCGCGGTGGGCGGGGCCAATAGGGATCGGCGTTTTTGGATTGTCCGGGACACTACCGAGGCTGCTCCGGCTGGCTACTTCGATAACACGGACGTTGTCACCAGCACAGACGGCGCCACTTACGATCCCACCCAGTATCGCGTCCGGACGGGCACGCTGCTTCGCAGTGGCGTGAACTACGCCTCAAGCACCAACTTCATGATCAATGCGGCCACGCCTTATACCTCCTCTGGCGTGTGGCCCATGTCGTTAGACAACCCGCCCTTCCCGGACAAGTGCGGCTTGAATGTCGCGCTGGTGTTGGATCTGTCTGGGTCGGTGTTCGAGGCGGGGGCCCAAGGCGCTCTCAAGCAGACCGCCGGGGCGCTGACACAATCGCTGGTGGGAACGCCATCGCAGGTGGCGCTGTATACGTTCGGGTCTATTGTCCCGGCCCCCAGCGCGACTGCATCGCCAGGAAGCAACGACAACCGGCCGCTAACACCGGTGTCCACCCAAGAGGGCGCCGATACGGTGATCGGCTGGATCAACGGCCTGACCCAACCCAACCCTGGCCAGGCCACCAACTGGGACCGCGCCTTGTTCCAAGTGGCGCAATCCCCTCAGCGTTTCGATGTGGTGCTGGTGCTCACTGACGGCAACCCGACTCGCTACGGACCGTTTACCTCGGGCGGGACACCGCTCGGGACCGGGATTCAAACCCGGTTCGTGGAAATTGAACACTCGATCTTCTCGGCCAACGCCGTCAAGAACCAGGGCACCAAGATCATCGCGGTGGGCCTGGGCGACGGTATTTCTGGCGCCGCCTACAACCTGGAAGCGATCTCCGGACCCATCGAAGGCACCGACTATTACCAGGCCGATTGGGCCAATGCGGCCACGGTCTTGGCCAATGTTGCGTTGCATGGTTGCAGCGGATCGTTGACCGTGGTCAAGCAGGTGCTCCCGGAGGGTTCCAACGATCTGACGCAGGCGGTTCCGGCCGGTGGTTGGGAGTTCGCCGTGACGGGGACGGGGGCCACCTTTGGGAGTGACACCGCTGCCGCTCTCACCACCCAAGCGGGAACCGGCGCGGAGAGCACACCCTTCGAGCTCGCCGCGTCATCCAGTACGTTCACTGTCGCGGAGACCGTTCAGACCCACTACGAGCTGTATCCGGTGAACGGCTTCAACGCGCAGTGCACCAGGCTGGACACTGGCGCAGCCGTGGCCACCACCACTACGACTGACGGCTTTACGGTCCCGATCGCCGATCCGAGCGAGATGATCTCGTGCGTGGTCTACAACCGGGCGTTGCCGACGGCACCGCCCCCGGCAACGTTAACGGTGACCAAGAAGTGGGTGATCAACCAAGTTGAGTCCGTCGAAGGACCCGGCCCGTACACGCCTCTGAAGACAGAGACCTTTGCCGATCCCGCCCAGCCCGGCCTTTACGACACCCCTCCGAGCGACTTCTCGGCCGGACTGGCCATGAGCAACGACTCCGCCCTGTATGACGGGCTGGTCTGGGGGGTCGAATACGGCGGTCTCACGGAGGGCGGCGACTGGTCCGTTGTTGAGGATCCTGAATACCAGGGCTATCAGAAATGCAAGTCCGCTGGGGCGGTCGTGACTGCGGCCAAGCTCGGCGATGCCGGAGTGGCCACCGTGCCGAATGAGGCGATCGCGGATTACGACTTCCAACTCGGGGCGGGCGCGAACACTCTAGAGATCACGAATACCGTGAACTGCGCGACACTGCTGAGCCTGTACAAACTGGTTCAGAAGGCCTCACTCAACGCCACGTTTACCGATCCGAGCCAATTGGACACGGGGGGGGACAAGTGGCTTCTCACCGCCACACCCATGGCGGCGGACGCGCTGCCCGGACCCACGGGGCGCTTTGACTACTTCAACTCCGCCACCTACGGCAACACGGTCGCCAACGTCACCCCTGGTGTGGCCTATGTCCTAGCTGAATCGGAGGGCGATCCCGCGTACTGGCAGTACTCCGTGCCGGAAGACCTTGGCGGACCTCACGTCGCAGGATCCACGGGGAGTTGGCTGTGCCTTTGGGGCGATCCGATCGACGACCAATTCCAATTCCTGAGTGAGGGCCTGTACGGCGCTATCACCGTTCCGTACGGCCGCCAGATCGATTGCATCGCGCTGAACTACACGGCCGAGTTGACCGTGACGAAGGTGGTCAGTGGAGGTTCGGCCACCCCCGCGGACTGGACGTTCAGTGCCACCCCCGAGGGCGATCCCGGTGACCTTGGCGTGCCGCCACCAGCTTCCACTGGGGTCGCGTCGGGGGAGGCCGTTCACTTGCTGCCGCACCAGGATTACACGATCTCAGAGGACGATGGCGGCCCCTCCGGTTACGCCCTCAGGGGCGCCGTGTGCCGGTGGGACGGCGAAGATGGGGTCGAGCACCACGAGTACTACACCGGTAACCCCACCTTGATGTTGGGCCTGGCCGCGAGCGCGGACTGCGCATTCACCAACGATCCCGTCACGGAAGTCTCCTTGACGAAGACGAGTTCGTTGACGGCGGGAACCAACCCTGCTGTGGGCAGCGAGTTCGAGTTCGAGTTGACCGCGAAGAATTCTGGGGCCAACCCCGCCTATCGGGCGGAAGTCACCGATTCCGTGCCATCCGGCCTGCGGGTGGTATCCGTCCAGATGCCGAGCGGGTGGATCGATCAGAGCAGCGGGAACCAACTCGACTTCGTCATGCAGCGGCCCACTGTGGAGGATCCGACCGATGCGCCGTTCAACCCCGGCAGCGCCGTGTTCACAGTGACCGTCGAGGTGACGAATCCGATCCCGCAGGGCAGCGAGATTGTCAACCGCGCCTGCGTGGCGGCCAGCAACGATCAAGACCCGTCCAACAACTGCGGCTCCACGATCGTGCCGCCACGCCCGCCAGACCCGCGCGAGCCCGACACTCCCACGCCGCCAAATACTGGGGTGCCGTCATCGCCCGCTACACCGCCGGATACGCCTGTGACAACACCACCCGCTTCGCCATCGGCCACACCGTCGAAGAGCACAACGCCGCCGCAGGTGCTGCCCACAACGGACCCCGCCCGGCCCGGGACAACGCCGGGGCGGTCTGGCGCTGAGGGCGCGGAGGGGCTCGGGAACACCGGCGCCGATGGCATCCAGTCACTCGGCTTGTCCGCGTTCGCGGCCCTGCTCACCGGCGCGATCCTGCTGCTGATCCGCCGCCGGGCACTGACACGCCCTATAGGAGGCCGCTGATAAGACGGCCGACGACTGCGTCAACTGAATCGGCGCAGACCGCGCTGACCAGTTGAAACGCAGCAGCTGGCATTGCTAGGTCGGAGCTTTTCGGCCGCCGACCTAGCTGCCTTTGTCGCTGAAACGTGTGCAGATGAGCCGAGTTTTCGGATCCCGGGGTCCCCGCGGGAGATTTCCCCGTAGCGCAGCGAAGGGAAAAGATCCCGCGGGGTGCCGCTAGCTGCCTTTGTCGCTGAAACGTGTGCAGATGAGCCGAGCTTTCGGATCCCGGGGTCCCCGCAGGAGATTTTCCCGTAGCGCAGCGAAGGGAAAAGATCCCGTGGGGTGCCACTAGCTGCCTTTGTTGTTGAGACGTGTGCAGATGAGCCGAGCTTTCGGATCCCGGGGTCCCCGCAGGAGATTTTCCCGTAGCGCAGCGAAGGGAAAAGATCCCGTGGGGTGCCGCTAGGACGGTGGTGAAACACCACCGTCCTAGATGTTGGCTGCCGCGTTTCAGCAGGTCAGAGCTACGCTCTCCCCCGCCGACGCGGTCGAACGCCGGCTATTCGTCGGCGTCCTAGAACAAGGTAAGCGGACACGGGGCCTCATCCTGCGGTGGGCTGGGAACGGCATCGTCCTGTTCACGGCGGTGGGCGGGAACATCCGCCCACGCCAGCCCACGCAGGAAACCCTCCGCCATGTCCGCGTGGGGAAAACGCGCGAGCAAGGCGCGGAACTGGGGACCGTGCCCGTGGGGCGCAATCAAGTGAATCAGTTCGTGGAGCAACACGTAATCGAGCACCCAGCCGGGAACCTCGCTGAGCCGCACGGACAATCGAATAGTCCCGCGATCCTTGGTGGCCGATCCCCACCGCTTCTGCTGATCGGCCGACCACACGACCGACGCGGGCCGCGCCCGCCCGCCTAGGTACTGCTCTGACAGCCGCCGCGCCCGAGCCGCCAACGCATCATCGGACAGCCGGCTGCGAGCCTCCTTGGCCAGGAGCCGCGCGCTCATCTTGGCCACCCACTCCCGCTCTTGATCGGCCGTGAAATCGGCCGGGATGGCAACCACGAGCACCCCATCCTTGCGGTACGCCGATACCGTCTTGCTCCGCCGCGCCGAGCGCTCCACGCGCACCTGCGCCATATCGCGCTGCGCCGCCTTCCCCTCACTCCGACCCACGCTGCCGTTCATGCCAGCGAGGGTAGCGCCCACCCACGACAATGAGGCCGATGGCGGTGCCAGCCGTGCTGCCGAGTGCTCGCCTGACGGGATGTGTGCATGTGCGGGTCCCAATTCGGGCTACAGTAGGCGACTGTCACCTATCCTGGCGGGTCCTTCGGGATCCGCCTTTGCTTTGAAACGGAGTCATGAATGGCTGAGACCTATTCGGGGGAGTTCTACTGCGTCAAGTGCAAGGACAAGCGTCAAACCGAGGGCAACGTGGTGGTCACCAACGGTCGGCGCATGGCCAAGGGTTCCTGCCCCGTCTGCAACACCACGGTCAACCGCATCATCGGCAAGGCATAGCCCCCCGCCCCACGCACCAACGGCCTGGCGATTCGTTCGCCAGGCCGTTGGTGCGTTTGGCGGCGAAGGGTGGGGACCGGCATCGTCCACAGGGTTATCCACAGGTCGCGGGGGTCAATGTGACGCAAGAGGGATCGGCAGGGCAGAGTTATGCCACCCATCCTTCGAGACAAGGCGGACACAGTGCATCTCAAACGAGGACTCAGCCCCCTGTGGCGGGACGATCTGGAAGTGCAAATCGGCGTCGAGGAACGCATCTCGCACCGGTTGACGCTGCAAGACCCGCGGGAGTACCTCATACTCGAAGCCCTAACCATCGACCACACGTTGCCCCAGCTCAGAGGCATTCTGATTCGCGAGCACTACGATCCGAGCCGAGCGGATGCAATCGTTGGCGAATTGGTGGACGCCGGCGTGGTGCAAGGCCCAACGCGCGGTGCCTCGCAGCTGTCCATCCCCCGCCCCGCGCGCGAACTCTTGGCTCCCGCCGCCGAGTCTCGGGCGCTGACCAGGGACGATGACGGCTGGCCACCGATCATGGACCTGGTCGCCTCATCCGTGCACGTGGTTGGCCTCGGACGGACCGGCGCGCGAGTCGCGGCAACCCTCGCGGCCTCTGGGGTAGGCCACCTCCTTCTGACCGATCCCAGCCCCGTAACGCCGCGGGACTGCGGCCTCGACTACACCCAGGCCGACATCGGTCAGCCGCGCGATGCTGTCATGAGATCCCGGGTCAGATCGATGCCCGGAGCGTGCGTCCCGTTCGTCAGAACGGGCGCCGAGACCCACGTCACCGTCATGGTTGACTGCGGCGTCTACGACATCCTGCGCGCACGAGACCTCATGTACCAAGGGTCGCCCCACCTCTTGGTGCTGATCGGAGAGGCAAGCTCCTCCGTGGGACCGTGGGTGAGCCCAGGGCACGGCCCCTGCCTACGCTGCCTCGCCCTGCACTCCACCGACGAGGATCCCCTTTGGCCCACCATGGCGACCCAACTCGCCAACAGCCACACCCTAGGCGCCCGCGGCGAGGATCCCGCCCTGGCGAGCCTGGTCGGGTGCTACGCCGCCTCACAGGTGGTCGCGGCCCTGACCGGGTACCGCCCGCCTTGCGCTGACCTGACCATCGCCTTCGCGCTGCCCGACTATTCCACGCGGGCCATACGTTGGAGTCCCCACCCAGAGTGCGGCTGCATCGCGCCCGTCACAGGCCAAGACAACGATTTCGCGCCAAGCGAACAAGCGGCGTAGGGAGGCGGTAGCGGGCTGGCGGAGGGGAAGCGGGGAGGGGAAGCGGGGAGGGGAAGCGGGGAGG
>JAIRXV010000447.1 GCA_031268115.1 Bifidobacteriaceae bacterium | reverse complement strand
GTGCCATCCACGGGCGCGGCGGCCTACGGCACCTACGATGTGACCAGTTCGCAGGTTGGGCGCGCCCAAGTCCAGATTCAGTCCGACGCGCCCGGAACGTGTGAACTCCGGGCCGGTTTGGTCGCCTCAGGTGTTGAAAGTGCAGTGGGCGATTCGCCTAAGACCCTGGTGTGGCTGGCGCCGGGCACCGGCCCCAATCCTTACATCCCTATCGAGTTGGACGGTTTCCAAATGGGGGTCGCGGGGCACATCAAGCGAAGCGATCTGTTTACCGACGAAGAAGTGGGATCTATCACCGACACCCTGGGTGTCGACATGTATCGCGACGAATTGACTTGGCACCCAACAATGGCCGATGCCGAAGGTAATTGGCTAACAAATCCGGGTGCCGCATCCATCGCGCGGTTTAGGACCGCGGCCGAGCATGGGGCGAAGATTCTGCTGATTCTAGACTATGGCCATCCAACTCTCAGCGAAGGTATGCCGCATACGGATGCGGACCGCCAGGCCTTTGCCGAGTACACCCGGCGGGTAATCGAGGCCGTCGGTGCGCAGAACATCGGCGCCATCGAGGTTTGGAACGAATGGAACGGCTACGCCGGGTACAACGGCGCGGACCAGGAGCCGCGACCGGCATTTACCGCGCCGTGTCCCAACGACCCCAGCGAAGGCGCAGGTTGTCCAGTTTCCTATGCGAAACTGGTGGGGACCGTTGAACCCGTGGTGCGCCAGTACGCACCGGGAGTGCCGTTGCTGGCCGGAGCGTCCGGATCGACGCTGGTATTCAATTCGACAACAACCCAGACCGCTTGGAATTGGGCTGGCCTGATGCTGGCGCAATTGCGCGACGATGGCGTAGACATAGACGGCTTCTCTGTGCATGCCTACGCTAAAGGAGCCACGCCACAGGGGGAGGAGCGCACGGCCGACAGAATTGTGGCCGATATCAACGCTCTCAAAGGCCGAACGCTTACCTCTTACGGTAAGGAGCTGCCGATCTATGTCACCGAGACCGGCTGGTCGACGTGCGTTGCCACAGATGAAACACCCGATGGTGTCTGCTATTCGGAGGAATTTGCGGCTTCAGCGTTGGTTGAGGTCTATGTGGGCACCCGTGCCTTGGGCGATGTGGCGGGATTATGGTGGTACACCTTGAAGGACCAGCCACCTAGCGACCCAACCGTGGATAGGGCGGGCGACGAGGGGGCCAACTACGGGCTGTACCGGCAGAACGGATCGATCAAGCAGGCCGGGAAGGCCTATAGCGCGTTGAACGATTTCTGGGGCGATTGTCCGTCTTTGTCCGTTGCGGGCGCAGGCGAGTGGGAGAGGACTTCGCGTAACTTCACACTCGCCTGTGCCGAGGGTGCGGAACGCCGGATCGTGTTGGCCGCAACCGAGACGGACTTGGCGTTGGCCCAGGCTGAGGGTTGGACCGCGGTCGATCTGCTCGGCCAACTGGACGATGCCGCCCCGACCGCTTCCCTTGCCGGTTGGGCTGGGCGACCTGTCGGACTAGTCAAGGTTGCGGCCGGGCTCGACGTGGCCGCGTCATCGTTCGCGGTATCCAAGGCGGGCGTGGTGGCCGACGGCGAGGCAACCGGTTCGGTCGCGGTGTCGCTGGTGGGCACCGACGGGGAGCCGTACCTCGGGGCGGTGACGTTGGCCGGTTCGGGTTCGAGCGAAAGCGGGTTGACGCTCGGTTCGTTCGTAGATCAAGGCAGCGGCACCTATGTGGCATCGGTGACAGGCACACGGGTGGGCGATTGGCCGGTTGAGGTCACCGTCAACGGCCTGGCAGTACCAGTGTCCGATGTCGGCCTCGACGTGGCCCATCTGGTGCCAGGGCCGCCCGCGTTCGAAGCCGGCCTGACGCGCCTCGCCGGTCCCGACGAGACGGCCTCGGCCGATGGATCGAGCGGTTTGACCGTGACGGCCACCGTGGTCGATGCCCAGGGCCGGGCCATCGCCGGGGTCGATGTGACATTCGACGTGCCAGCTGGAGTATCGGTCGCAGGCACCGACGGACCGGTCAGCGCGACAGTGTCCACGGACGCGACCGGAGTGGCTTCGATCGCGCTAACGTCCGTGACGCCAGACACCTACCAGGTGACCGCCATCGTTGGAGGCAATCCAATAGTCGAGGGCTCGCCGGCCGAAGTGGTGTTCACACCGACCTCGAACCCGCCTGGGGCACTGGGTACGCCCAGGGTTGCCGGTTCGACCTCCTCGCTTGTGTCCGGCGATGTCCACGACGACGATCTCGCGGCCGCCTCCGAGGGGGTCCTCGTCGCGGTGGTCCTGCACGCAGAGACCCGAGCCGAACTGGGCCGCTGCACAGTCGGGACGAACGGCAGCTTCACGTGCGCGTTGCCCGATTTGAGTCACGGCACGCTGATCGCCGTACGGATCGTGGGTCCGGCGTCCCAGGAATCGCCCGATGCATTGGTTGCGGTGGACGCCCTCGCGCCGGCCGGAACCAAGGTCAAACCATCGGACGGGCGCGCGCTGGCGGGCGTAGGCGAGGAACCCGGCAACCAGATCAGGATTAGCGCCGCGGACGGTACGCAACAATGCGCCACAACAGTTGGCGCCGACCTGTCTTGGGCGTGCACTTTGACAACGCCGGCCGCTTCAGGCGACGTTGTCTCAGTCGAGGAATCGGATCGCAGCGGCAACGTCGGGACGTTGCGTTGGCGGATCGGTCTCCCGGCGGTCGCGGTCGCCAGCGGCTCCATCCGCGTGGGGGAGACGCAAAGCGCGACCGGCGTGAATTTCCAGCCAGGCGAACAGGTCGGGGCCGTGATGCGGTCCGATCCGGTCGCCGTCGGCGTTGCCACCGCGGACGAGAACGGTTCCGTGAAGCTCACCTGGACCATCCCAGATTCGGTGGCCGCTGGCGATCATCGAGTGACTCTGACCGGCGAATTGTCGGGAGAGTATTCGGCGGGGTTCACCGTGTCCGCGGCCAGCCCAAGCGGTCCCTCGTCGGTCCCGCCCTCGTCGGTCCCGCCCTCGTCCGCCCCGCCTTCTTCTTCGGCGCCTTCTTCTTCGGCGACCCAGCCACCGTCCGGGTCGCCATCGGATAGCGCTGGGGGCGTTCCGACCGAGGCCACAAGTGAGGCAGCGCCCGACGATTCGACTGCCGAGGGAACCGACGGGACGATGGCCGCGACCGGTGCCAACGCCGCGACAATCGCCCTGGTTTGGGCCGCCATCGTCCTCATGCTGATCGGCGGGTTGGCGATTGCGTTCGCCAACCTTCGGCGCCGGCGAAGCTAAGGCGGTGATCGGCTGGGCTCCGGTTGGAGGCGTGGGCCGCGCCGGTGCCAGCGCGGTGGCCGGGAATCGGGCAAGATGAGGGGATGAATCCCTGGCGCGCCGATGTCCTCGGTCCCGACTGGCAACAACGCGACCTCGCCCTACCCGGCGGGGGGATAGCTACCTTGGTGAGGCGAACGATGGCGGGGGCACCGCCATCGGACGCGTCTCTGCCCGCGCGCCCCGCCGTGCTCTACCTCCACGGGTTCGTGGACTACTTCTTCCAGACCCATGTCGCCAACGCCTTCGAAGCTCGCGGCTATCGCTTTTACGCGATTGACCTGCGCGGATATGGGCGTTCCATCGGCTGCGGCATTGAGGAGGGCGAACCCAACTACGTGCCGGATATCGCCGTGTACGCCCAGGATCTCGACGCCGCCGTGGCGGCCATTCGAGAAGAGGGACACACCGGGATCGCGTTCCACGGGCATTCGACGGGCGGATTGATCGGGCCGCTGTGGGCAAACGCCCGGCCGGGTCTGTTGGCGGCCATGGCGCTGAACTCCCCGTGGTTGGAGCTGAATGAAAACTGGTTCCTGCGCGTGCCCGCCACCGGGCTGATCTCACTGGTGAGTCGGGTCGCCCCGACCCTCAAAGTGTCGGGCCTGTGGCCGTACTATGGCGAGGCTCTTCACCAGGGTACGGGCGGCGAATGGGAATACAACCTGGCGTGGAAACCGCACGTCGGTTTCCCGGTCGCGGCCGCCTGGTTCAACTCGGTCCGCCGCGCCCACCGCCGCATCAAGCGTGGCCTCGATGTGACTTGCCCGATCCTTGTCTTGACCTCAACCAAACGCGGCGACAATCGGCGGCAGCACCCCGAGGTCATCACCAGCGATTCGGTCCTGAATCCCGCGCACATGTGGGCCTTGGCGCCCAATCTGGGGTCGGATGTCGAGGTCCGCACCATCCCCGGCGGCGCCCATGACCTCAGCCTCTCACCGGAGCCGGCCCGCTCGGCCTACCTGGACGCCACGTTGAATTGGCTCGATGCTGTCACCGCTGGACCCGCAACGCCCCCCGCTCCGCCTGCGTCCGCCTGAGGATGCCGACATGCGACACATGCGCGCAAGGGAGCTGCAAGGCCGAGCTTGGATCGGGACCGGCGGGCGGACCCTGACCCTGGCAGATTTGCGCGGCAAAGTAGTCGTTCTCGACTTCTGGACGTTGTGCTGTATCAACTGCCTTCACGTCTTGGACGAATTGCGCCCCCTCGAAGCGAAGTACGCCGACAACTTAGTTGTGATCGGCGTCCACTCGCCCAAGTTTGCCCACGAGGCAGATCCGGACGCGCTGCGTGCCGCAACTATTCGCTACGACATCTCCCATCCCGTGCTCGACGATCCTACGCTTTCCACATGGCGTGCCTATCGCATCGACGCTTGGCCGACTCTGGTATTCATCGACCCTGAAGGTTTCGTGGCGATGCGAATGGCCGGTGAGGGGCATGGGGCGGCGGCGGACGCCATCGTCGCCGCGTTGATAGCAGACGCTAAAGCCAACGGCACGTTGCGCAGCGGGAATGGACCGTATGTGCCGTTGCCGCCGACCCCAGGCATGTTGGCTTTCCCGTCCAAAGCCATTCCCTTGGACGATGCCGGCACTCACCTTCTTGTTGCCGACACCCGCCACCATTCGCTGGCCGAACTGGATGGGGTGGGCGATTTGGTGCGCCGCATCGGCAAAGGGCAGCGGGGGCTGGTGGATGGGCCGCCGGGAATCGCCCGGTTCGCTGAACCGTCCGGGCTGACAAGGCTGCCGGAGGCGCTGGCGGACGAGGTCGAGTACGACATCGTTGTGGCAGACACGGTGAATCACGCGCTGCGCGGTGTGCGCCTTGGCGACGGCGAGGTGTCCACCTTGGCGGGTACGGGCGCGCCGTGGATGCCCGGGGATCCCAACCCGTGGTTTGTGCCGGGCGCCGCCGCCGATGCCGACCCCCGCCACGTGCCGCTGTCCTCACCCTGGGACGTGGCCTGGGATGGCGGGCGCCGAGCCGTGGTCATAGCCATGGCCGGGATTCACCAGTTGTGGGCGTTCGATCCGGTGACGGGCAACCTCGGCGCGATTGCCGGTACCCGGGCGGAGGGGCGGGTGGACGGCCCCGCGGACGAGGCCTGGTTGGCGCAGCCGTCCGGGCTGGCCGTGGACGGGAATCGCGTGTGGTTCGTGGACTCCGAGACATCCTCGCTTCGGGTGCTGGAGCCCCCCGAGAGTTGGGGTGGAACGGCTCGATTGGCCGGTGGCGAAGGTCCGGCCGAGCCGACCGAGGGTGGAAGAGACGGTGATCCCGAGAGGTGGAGGGGAGACGGCGAAGACGCGGTGCGGACCGTCATCGGGCAGGGTCTGTTCGATTTCGGGTTGGTGGACGGCCCAGTGGGCACCGCACTCATGCAGCATCCGTTGGGATTGGCGGTGGAGCCGGGGGGCAGGTCGGTTCTGGTGGCAGACACGTACAACGGTGCATTGCGCCGATACGACTTTGCGACCGGCGAATTGACCACTCTTGCTACCGGTCTGTCGGAGCCGTCTGACGTGGTGATACTCGCCGCCGATGACGGCCCTGGGCCCGGTGCGGGCAGGGCGGGTTGGCCGCGGGTGTTGGCGGTCGAATCGGCGGCGCACCGAATCACCGAGATCCCCATGGGCGAGCCGTTGGATGTGGCCCCCGCGCGGGCCGCGACCAACCGTCCGCCCCTGGACCTCCAAGAAGGGGTGGTCAGGCTGACGGTCCCCTTTGTCCCGGTGCCCGGTCAGAAACTCGACCCTCGATTCGGCCCGTCCGTTGAGCTCACGGTCTCCGCCACGCCACCGGAGTTGCTCACAGTTGGGGCCGGCACCACCCCCGAACTGGAACGCGCGTTAGTGGTTGCATCCGGTCGGGGCGTGCTGCACGTGACTGCCCGGGCCGCATCGTGCGACATCGACACCGAGAACCCGGCCTGCCACGTCGCGGCGCAGGAATGGGGTGTGCCCCTAAGGGTTGTGCCCCGCTCCGCGACCGTTGCGGATCCGGCGGACCAGGAAATAGAACTCACGTTGCGGGGCTAAGGGCCCCGCCAAACCGCTAAGGGCCCCGCCAAACCGCTAAGGGTCCTGCCAAACCGCCGGCGCCGCGACCGCCGGATTTCGCCTTACGCGGGCTTTGTGGAACCCTGGCTTATACACCATCGCCTCGGGGAAGCTCCAACCATGCGTCTACGTCTTCGCGCGGCCCTTGCCGCATCCGCTATCGCCATGACTCTGGGCGCCTGCTCCACGGCGCCCGACCGGCCCGGCGCGTCCAGCCCCGCCCCCAGCGAATCGCCGGCGTCGCTTTCCGATGCCGACGAAACGCAAACGCTGGCGGGGTCCGCTTCGCCGAGTGCGCGTACGCCATCGTCCGACGTGCCCTCGGCAGTCACCGAAACCCAAGGCAGCGAACCTAGCATTGCGGCGCCGACCGCGAAGGAGAGCCGTATCCTAATCGCCTATTTCTCCCACACGGGCAACACCGAAACAGTTGCCGAGCTTCTCCGCGACCGTACGGGCGGCGACCTGTACCGGATCGAGTCCGTTGTGCCCTACCCGGAGGGTTACGATGCCGCGCTCGACATTGCTCAGCGCGAACGCGACGAGGCGACCCGCCCCGAATTGGCCGAACCGCCCCCGGACCTTGCACCTTACGCGACCGTTTTCCTCGGCTTCCCAATATGGTGGGGAGATATGCCGATGGCGGTGCATACGTTCGTGGAATCGGTGGATATGGCTGGCAAGACTCTGGTGCCGTTTTGCACCTCGGGTAGTTCTGGGTTCGGGTCCACGCTCGACGACTTGGCGACGGCTTCACCCGATACCGAGATCCTCGCCGGGTTGCACATTCGCGCCCGCGACATGGACGGTGCGTCGGGTGCGGTCGATGCCTGGTTGGGTGAGCTGGCGCTCCCCGTAGCGCCAGCCCGGTAGGTGGCCGGTCTGAGCGGCGATAGCATCGGGGACGTGCGCTACTACCTTGACGGCTCCGTGATCACCCATTTGCTCGGCGACGGCGCAGAATTCGCGGACTTGCGCGACTGGATTGTCGCTCACGAGCGGGAGACCGCGACTTCGGTGGTCGCAAGGTGGGAAGCGACTGAGGCGATGTCCGATCCGGCCGTGGGCCGGCGGTCGCAGATTCGCGACTTTGTGGCCGCCCTGCCGCAGGTACCCGTTTCGGGGAAGGCCGTGGAAGTCGGATCGTACGCGGTGGCTGCGGTTCCGCCCTATGCGGCCCTGCACGTCGGAATCGCGGCCGTACACGACGAGATCACAGCGGTAGTCACCTATGACCAGGACGTGGCCACGGCGTCGCGCCTGTACGGCCTGGATGTGCTCTCCCCCGGATGGGATCCGGACTGGTACATAGGCTAGGCCGATGGTGAAATGCCACCGTCCTAGATGTTAGCTGCCGCGTTTCAGCAGGTCAGAGCTACGCTCTTCCCCGCTGACGCGGTCGAACGCCAGCTATTCGCCGGCGTCCTAGGACGATGGCGCTCGCCGCCGCATCGCAACCGCTGAAGGCCTTGCGGTCACTCAGTTGAGGCCGCCTGGCGCTGCCTGTTCGGGCGAATTCCAGTAGTGTCGGGGCGACATGGCCTGTACGGGTGCGGGACAATAGCTGAGCGCACGGGCGCAAGGAGAGCTGCCGGAGTGGCCGATCGGGACGGTCTTGAAAACCGTTGATGCGGGATGCCCGCATCCGTGGGTTCGAATCCCACGCTCTCCGCTCGGGAATCAACAATGTGGGGAGCATGGATGAAGGCTGCGACACCCGCCGGACCAACGTCGCGGGGCTGGCCGCAGTCGTGGCGTGGCCTGGTGATCGCGGCCATCGTGCTTGTTGTGCTGATCCTGGCCGTGGGCGGCTGGCTGTGGTTCCAGGCGTCCATCCAAAGTCAGGAGCACGATCGGGCGCTCGCCCAATCGGTGGCCGATGCGCGGCGAAAGGATGTCGAACTGCGCGAGGCGATCAGAACACTGCAACCCATCCTGGCCGACGCCCGAGGCATCCACCCGCGCGGCGTCGAAGTATTGGGCAGCGAAGCAGCCGAGGTGACCGCCTTGGAAAGTGCCCTGGCGGTGGCGGATTTGTTGGTCGCCAGAGTGAGGGGCAACCCGGAGGAGGTCGCGGAAGCCATGGGCGAGGCGGAGAAAGCGCTGCGCCAAGACCAGGATCAGCTGGCGCTCGTCGAGCCGGTGCGAACGAACCTCACGGCGGCCGTTGAAGCGATCGAACGGGCGATCGAGCGTAAGGAATTGGAGCAGGCAATAGCCGGTTTGACCGCCGCTACGGTCGAGGTGAATGCCGCTGTGGACGCGGCGACCGCAACTGTCGACGTCGTGTCAGCGCGGATCGCGGAGCTAACGGCTTCTCTTCCGGCGCCTCCAGCGGCCCCGGGAGTGGAGACGCCGGGGACACCGGCTGGGACGACGCCCGCCCTGCCGCCGCCATCGTCCGCCAGCCCGTCCCCGGACGGGTCCGATGAACCGACCGAGGAAGAACTAGCGGAGGAACTCGACCGGCAGAAGGAGGTGCAGCGGGAGATCAACGCCCTGAACGGGACCGTGAACACGCTGAACATCGAGATCACGCGAGCGCGCTCGCTTGTGGCCACCGCCGTGGACCAGGATGACATCGACGCCGTCAGCCAGGCCGCGAGCGCGCGGAAGGCGGCAGCGAGCCAAATCCGGGAAGCCGACGCCAGGGTCCGAGACGAACACGCCGACCTCTTTGGCGACCCGAGCGAACCCTCCCTAACCCCCGATGCGGGCTAGGCGCCCAAGAACAGCGGTCGGTTGGGCGGGGGGTCGGGTTTGGGGACGAGGCCCCTGGGCGGGTAAGCTCTAACCCGCTTCACGCAAGCGCCTGTAGCTCAACGGATAGAGCATCTGACTACGGATCAGAAGGTTGGGGGTTCGAATCCCTTCAGGCGCGCCTTCAGGCGCGGCCGGGTTGGCCGGTCAGGCCCTTTTGGTTCAGTGGCTCGCGGCGATGCCCGGTGTGCCGTGGGTGGCCATTGCGGGACTGCGCAACACCGTGGTGCGTGAGCACTTCCGCATCGAGGCGGAGATCATGGCCGACATCCTCGACAATCAGCTTGAGCCGCTGGCGGCACCACTTCGTAGATGACCACGGGGGACGGTGAGGCGACTGTTCGCGGGAGCCGTACCGAGTTCGCCCATCTCCCCAGACGACCCGCAGCTCGGTCCTCCACCGAACAGGTCGCATCCGACAGCTCACCGAACAGGCCGACGATCGCCTCGGCTTCGTTCACAATGCAACCGTTTCCCTCAAGAACGCCACCCCCATGCCCGTCCCGCGGTCTCGCGCAAAGACCTCCTCGTCATCGACCACATCCACACTGACGCCGAGAGGATCGCTGAGGTCGATATCCGACCCTTCCGCATCTTCGTTACGAGCGACTGAGCCAAAGACGCCAGCACGGCGACCCGATAGCGACGAAGAACCCCGCTCACCCCACACACCACCCAACCCAGCCCACCCAAGTCCCCACCACAAACCGCTACCATCACCCAAGACCACCACCCGTTGCGTCCAACTAGAAAACGGGTCATCTGCGAACGTTGGACGTTCGCGATACAATGGCATGCGGAGGTGACTACCATGCCCAGGACCGCCACCGTCAGCTTGCGGATTGACCCAGAGACCAAAGCGGGCGCCGAGCGCGTGTTTTCCTCGTTTGGACTCACGCTGTTCGACGCCATCACAGTCTTCTTGCGCAAGTCCGTCATGGAGGGCGGTATTCCCTTCGATGTCCGCGCCACGCGTTACAACCCCCAGACCGAGGATGCAATCGCTCAGGCCCGCGACCTGATGAGCGGACGCGCGACCGCCCCG
>JAIRXV010000436.1 GCA_031268115.1 Bifidobacteriaceae bacterium | reverse complement strand
CCTAGCGGCACCCCACGGGATCTTTTCCCTTCGCTGCGCTACGGGAAAATCTCCCGCGGGGACCCCGAGATCCGAAAACTCGGCTCATCTGCACACGTTTCAGCAACAAAGGCAGCTAGGCGTGGGTGTTATCCCCGGGGAAGCGCACCCCGATCTGGGCTCGGATGGCGTCGAGTACGCCCATGATCGCGACCGATTCGGCCGGCGCCATCTCGGGAGAGAATGTCTCGCCGGCCGCGATTCGCGTGGCGACTTCCGCCAGCTCGTACTCGTAGCCCGTCGAGCGAACCGCAGCGGTCCATTCCTCTATCGTGCCGTCGGCCAGCTCGATGATCAGCGATGACGGCCCCCAGAACGGGCGGGGCACCTTGACAAGTCCCCGAGTGCCGGCGACCACGGCCTCCCACGGGGTATCGACAACAATCGAGGACATCGCCACCGCGCTGGCTTCTCGCGCGGGGTATTCCAGGATCGCTGTCATCTGTGCGTCCACGCCAGTTTGGGTCAGCAACCCGCTCGCGCGGATAGAGCCGGGTAGCCCGAACAGGTTCACGATCCACGACACGGGGTAGATACCGAGGTCAAGCAGGGATCCGCCACCGAGGTTGGGTGAATAGAAACGGCCTTCAGCGTCCATCGGATTGAAACTGCCGAAATCGGCCCACGCCGTCACCAGCTCTCCGAGCGCCCCATCTGCGATCAGTTGACGCAGCTTGATCTGTTGGGGTAAGAAGCGGGTCCACATGGCCTCCATGAGGAACGCTTTGCGCTCGGCCGCCAGATCGGCCAGATCGCGGGCCTCGGGTTGATTGAGCGTAAACGGCTTTTCCACCAGGACATGCTTGCCTGCGAGCAGCGCCGCCCGGGCCCCGGCGTGGTGAGCGGAGTTGGGAGTCGCGATGTACACGATGTCCACGCCGTCATCGGCCATGAGATCCTCCGGGGAGCCGTGTGCGCGTTCGGCTCCGAACTGGGCCGCGAACTCGTTGGCTCGCGCGGGCGAACGCGAACCCACGGCCGCGAGCCGCTGTCGCGTACCGTTTGCCATGGCGTCGGCCACGGCGTGCGCAATCGTTCCCGTGCCGAGGATGCCCCAGTTCAAGGGCGGAGCGGTGAAAGGATCGGGTATCAGGTTCACGGCGCTAACCGTACTGCGTTCGCAGCGGACGATGCCGGCACGCCCCTGCCGGGTCTTCGACCAACAGGTCTGTGCTCGCCATACCAACGGGTCCGAACGCGAACTGCCCAGCTCAAACTCGCCCATCTGGCATCTCAAGCACCCGCCCCGCCCCGGTGTAGCCGTGTTGCCGCCACGCCTCGTACACCGCGATGGCAGCGGAGTTGGCCAAGTTGAGCGATCGCCTTGCGGGCAGCATGGGGATGCGCACCTCCTGCTCGATCGCGGGGTGGCGTTTGACCCACGTGGGTAGGCCGTCGGGTTCGGGACCGAACAGAAGCACATCGTCGGCCCTGTAGGAGATGTCGGCGAAGTTTCGCGTTGCCCCGGTGGTGAAAGCCAGCACCCTGCCCGGGGCAACCGCGGCCAGCGCTTCATCGAACGAGGCGTGGACCCTCAGATCGGCCAAGTCGTGATAGTCGAGCCCACTGCGCCGCAGCTTGGCGTCGCTGAGGTCGAACCCCAAAGGTTCGACCAGGTGGAGCGTGCAGCCGGTGACCGCTGAGAGCCGGATCGCATTACCAGTGTTGGAAGGTATGCGCGGGGCGAAGAACATTACGTGGAACACAGGCGCCCATCGTGCCACCCCGGGCTTTGATCAGCGACCGGTCGCTTTACGCGTTCGCCCTCCGCCTTTACCGCTGGTGCCGCCTTTCCCGCTGCTGGCGGAGCGTCGCGCCCGAGGTGTGGCCGGGCCCTTGGCTCGTTTCTCGGCCAGCAGTTGGGCGGCGCGTTCCAGTGTGACTCCATCGGGTTCCTCGCCGCGGGGCAAGGTCGCGTTGGTTTCCCCGTCCGTCACGTACGGGCCGTAGCGCCCGGACTTGGCCACCACGGGTTTGCCCGTCGCGGGATCCGTCCCGAGTTCCTTCAGCACGGCCGCGCCCCCGCCCCGCCGGGCTTTAGGGGCCGCGAACAGCGCGAGCGCTTCATCCAACGTCACAGTGAAGATCTGTTCCTCGCTGGCGATGGACCGCGACACCCCACCCTTGCGCAAGTACGGCCCGTAGCGACCGTTTTGGGCCGTTATCTCCTCACCCGTGTCTGGATCGACACCCACCACTCGCGGCAGGTTCAGCAATTGAATTGCTTCGTCTAGGGTCACGGCTTCGGGGGTTTGGGATTTGAAGAGCGAGGCGTTTCGCGGTTTCGCCGCCGCTTTCTTGCGGCCCTTGGTTCCCGTGGACGATGCCGCACCTTGACCTCCCGCGTCAGCGCCGGCATCGTCGGGGATAACCTCCGTCACGTACGGGCCGAACCTCCCCGTCCGGGCCACCACCGTGTAACCCGTGGCCGGATCGGTACCCAACGTGCGCGATTCGATGCCTTTCGCGGCCTGCGCCAACAGCTCCTCGGCGCGGGCGTGGGTCAACTCGTCCGGGGCGAGGCCCTCCGGGACCGGGACCCGACACGGACTGCCTCCGGCCTCAAGGGGCGGTCCCTCCAAGTAGGGGCCGTACCGGCCCACCCTGAGTGCGATCCCACCGCCCAGCTCGACGGTGTTGATGGCGCGGGCGTCGATCTCGCCTTGGTCCTCGACCATCCGTTTGAGCCCCAACACCTCCAAGTGGTGCCCAGGATCGGCTTCGGCCTCGGCCAGTGCGCCTTCGCTGGGATCGCCGCTGCCGTAGTAGAACGACCGCAACCAGCCTTCGCGCGCCTCGTCGCCCTCGGCGATGCGGTCGAGCGAAGCCTCCATTTCGGCCGTGAAGTCGTAATCTACGAGGTCCCCGAAATGGTCCTCCAGCAGTTGGACCACCGCGAAGGCCACCCAGGACGGCACCAGGGCCTGGCCGCGGCGTTCGACGTAGCCGCGGTCTTCGATCACCGACATGATCGAGGCGTACGTGGACGGCCGGCCAATGCCGCGCTTTTCGAGTGCCGCCACGAGCGATGCCTCGGTGTATCGGGGTGGGGGGGTGGTCTCGTGGCCCTCGGCCTCGACGGCGCTCGCGGTCAGCGGATCGCCTACGGCCATCTGAGGCAAGCGGGCATCGGCATCGCTACGGCCGCCATCGGACGCATAGCGGGCGTCGTCCCGGCCCTCCTCGTAGGCGGCCAGGAAACCCCGGTGCGTGATCACGGTGCCAGACGCTTGGAACGCGACTGGCCGGCCGTCATCGGCGGTGGCGTCGATGCGAACGGTCGCGGTGTGGCCTTGGGCGTCCGTCATCTGTGAGGCGATGGTCCGTTTCCAGATCAGTTCGTATAGCCGGGCGTCGTTGCCGTGGAGGTCGCCGGCGACGTCCGATGGCGTCCGGAAAGTCTCCCCCGCCGGCCGGATCGCTTCGTGAGCTTCTTGGGCTCCCTTCGACTTGGTGACGTAGCTCCGCGGCGCCGGTGGCACCGAATCAGCGCCGTACAGGGCGGTGGCCTGGCGACGGGCGGCCTCCAACGCTTGAACGGACAGGTTCACCGAATCGGTGCGCATGTAGGTGATGTAGCCGTTTTCGTAGAGCCGTTGGGCCACCTGCATGGTTTGGCGCGAATTCATCCGCAGTTTGCGCGAGGCCTCCTGCTGGAGGGTCGAGGTGGTGAACGGGGCGGCGGGGCGGCGCCGGTAGGGCTTGGTGGTCAGATCCCCGACCGCGAAATCGGCCCCCGTTAACGCTGCCGCCAGGCTTTTCGCGGTGGCCTCGTCCACGGCGACCGCACCAGGCGTGGTGAGGCGACCGGCATCGTCGAAGTCACGGCCGGTAGCGACACGGCTGCCGCCAAGCGAGACCAACCGAGCCGTCAACGTCTCACCGCCATCGGTGGTAAACGTGCCGTTCAGGTCCCAATATGCGGCCGCCACGAACGCGATCCGCTCACGTTCGCGCTCCACCACCATGCGGGTCGCCACCGATTGGACTCGGCCAGCGGAAAGGCCCTTGCCGACTTTGCGCCACAGCACCGGCGAAATCTCATACCCGTAGAGGCGGTCCAAGATGCGCCGGGTTTCCTGGGCGTCCACCAGGTTCACATCCAGGGAGCGCGGCTGGGACAGGGCGTTGGCGATAGCGGGTTTGGTGATCTCGTGGAACACCATGCGTTTGACCGGCACTTTGGGTTTGAGGACCTCCAGCAGGTGCCAGGCGATGGCCTCGCCCTCGCGGTCCTCGTCTGTCGCCAGATAGAGTTCGTCCGCCTCTTTGAGGGCTTTGCGCAGCTCAGTGACCTTAGGTTTCTTGGCTGGATCGATCACGTAGTAAGGCTCGAACCCGTCCTCGACGTTGACCGCGAACTTGTGGAACGGGCCCTTCTTCATGTCCGCTGGCAAGTCGGATGGTTGCGGCAGGTCCCGGATGTGGCCAATCGAGGCGTGGACCGCGAAGCCCTCGCCGAGGTAGCCCTCAATGGTTCTGGCCTTGGCCGGGGACTCGACGATTACGAGCTTGCGTGGGGCGCCCACGTCTCCTCCTGTCAGTCTTCTGGTGATGGGGTGCGTGCCACGTGAACCCTACTCGTGGCGCGGCGCTCAGCGTAACGGGCGGGTGCGAGTCAGGAATGTTGGTGGGTGGTTGTGGCGTGCGCGGCCTGGGTGTGGGGGCTATCCCTGATGCGGTTGTAGGGGTCGCTGTGGCGGGAATCATCTGACTGGTGCGGTGTTCGCGGCGCGACGACGGGGTCGGGCCCGTTGATGGTCCAGCGCATCCTTGTCTGGGCTGCCCTAGCCTCGACCGGTCTGCTGGGAAAAACCCAGACCCACACGCCCGGCAGTGGAAATAGCCGCGGGCGACCGCGACTGGCTCGGTCATCGTCATGACGGTCTTCTCCCTGACCGAGTGGGCGGCTGGGCAGCGGCCCGCAGCCGCATCCGGCGGTGGGCGGCTGGGCAGCGGCCACAAGGTTTGCCGCGCCAACGGCCCCATTCCTCCTGGAACGAGCCAGGCGTCATATCCCCCGACTGTGCCAGCCGGGCCACCAACTGGTGGCGTTCCGCAGCCAGGTCCTCGTCAATCTTGTTCCCACAGTCAATCGTTCCCGGGCCCCCCACAGCCCTGACTAATACCCATCCAAGGCCACCGCAGCAACCAACCCAAACACCGAAACCACACGAAAAGGACTCATCCCCGTAACGTCACCGGCGAAGCGGGCTGCGACTCGCAGGTGGCCCGCCTGAGTCGTCGGAAGGGTGGTGTTTGCGATGCCGTCCTAAATCGGCGGGGCAGTGTCGATCGACGGGGGCGGACCCTCCAGGGTGAGCACCACCGTGGCGCCGCGGCCCGACAGAACAAGGCGGCCGGCATCGTCCATTTCCCACCGGTTCACGTTTGCTAAGGCGTCCATCAGCTCCGACTCTCGGCGCATGATGGTCTCGTTTCCGACGCAGGTCTTCAGACCGATCACAAGACGGTCGAAGAAGATTCCGCGCGCACCCAACGCGCTGACCCGGCCGAAAAACGCGTTGCATCCGGCACTGCCCGTAGCACGGATGGCGCCGATGCCGATCCACACGTTGTCCTCGGCATCGACCTCAAAGGTCCGGGCCGTGGTTTGGATCGAAGCCAGTCGCCACGTGCCAACCCAGGCCGGCGGATCTGAGCGCGGATCCGTGGGGGTCAGCGTCTCGGCGGACCGCGTGTAAGTCGCGGTGATTCCTTTGCCGCGCAGTTCCAGGGTGCCATCCTCGGCTACCGCCCAAGTCACCGCCAGCGCAAACGCATCTAGGTAGGTGTCCGCTAGCGCGTCGTCCTCGGGCGTGCAGGTGGACGGGGTGACGCCGAGTGGATCGATCGAGAGGGACCCCAAGGGTGAGGCCGTGTAGACGGTCGCGTAGGCGTGGCACCCGGTCCAGCCGCTGGCCGACGACTCGCCCAGCTCAAGGTCTATGGGCTGCGCCGATGGCACGTCGAATTCCTGGCCATCCACGCTCAGGGTCGCCAAAGTCCATTGGCCGCGCAGCCGCAGGAGATCCCGGTTCTGCGCGGCAGTCAGCCCCGGCCCTTCGGGTTCGTTGCGGAGCGCGCGCACGCCAAAGGTGAGGGTAAGGATCAGCGCACCGACGATGACGGTCAGCCCCAGTCTGCGACGCCCGCCCCGGACGCCCGCGCTGGGCCCCTCGCTCATTCGCGCGGTGCCCTGGGCGTCGCTTTGCGCGGTGCCTTGGGTGTCGTCTTGCGCGGTGCCTTGGGTGTCGTCTTGACTGGGCCGATCTGGTCTCGGGCCAGCACCGAGAGGCCGTCGATGTTGACGTGCGACGGCAGGGAGGCGACCCATCGGACGCACTCGGCAACGTCATCGGCCACCAAAGGGGTGATGCCTTCGTAGGTGGCATCGGCGCGAGACTCGTCGCCGTCGAACCGGACCAAGGAGAACTCCGTCCGCACCAGCCCTGGGTCGATTTCGGTTACCCGTACGGGCAGACCGGCGAGGTCGGCCCGCAACGCGCCGACCAGCCCGCGTTCGGCAAACTTGGCCGCGTTGTAGCCGCTACCGCCCGCGTAGGGGTAATGCGCGGCGATCGAGGCGATGGTTATGACGATGCCATCCCCGGACGCCAAGAGCAGCGGCAGCAGGGCGCGTGTGACGCGCATCGTTCCCATCACATTGGTCTGCAGCATCCACTCCCATTCGCCATCTTGGGCCTCTGCGATGGAGCGAAGTCCGTGGGCGCCGCCCGCGTTGTTCACGAGTAGCGTGCACTCTTGCAGGCCACCGGCCAAGGCGTCCACGGATGCCTGGTCTGTAACGTCGAGCCGCTGGACGATGGCGTTCGGCCCACATCGTTTGGCCACCTCCGCCAACCGGTCGGTCCGGCGGGCTCCAAGCACCACACGCCAGTTGTCGCGGGCAAGCGCCACGGCTGTGGCCGCGCCGATTCCGCTGCTCGCACCTGTCACCACGGCTGTGCGCATATGAACCTCCCAGTGGTAGCCCCAACGCCTACCACCGTACCCGACGCCGGAAGAGCCGACGATGGCCCTTACGCCACTGTCCGAGAGCGAATTAGCTTGAGCTTGAGCTTGGCAAGAACGGGTGCAACGCGGCCACGAAGGTCTCGAGGTTGAGGCTCTGAATGAGCACCTTGCCGGTGCCGTAGAAGGTGTTCACTACGCCCTCGCCGGTGCCGATGGACCCGAAGAACCCACCCTGCAGCTCGATGCGGTAATCCAGGTTGCGGTCCCAGGCCACGACATGGCGGTTGTCAACCGTAAAGCCTGGGCAATCGGCTAGGTCGATCTCCTGGATCGAACCGAATGCGTTGACCAGTAGGGCGCCTTGGCCGTTAGTTGTCATGACGAACAGTCCGCCTTGGCCGCCGAACATCGCTTTGCCGATGCTCTGGCGTTCCACCGTGTAGGCAACTGTGGCGTCCATTGCCAAGAATGCGCTGTCGTTCAGTCGGTATTGGTTCGCTCCGACATCGAGTTGGCGGATTGTGCCCGGGACACTGGGCGCGAGGGCTAATTCCCCACGCGGCGCCTGGCACACGACTTCGGTGATGAACATGGACTCTCCGGAGACTGTGCTACGCGCCACTGCCTTGACGAATTTCCCCAAGCCCGAGCCCGCGGCGTTGAGTTTGGCGTTGAGCTCCACCCCAGCGGTGCGCCAAATCATGGAGCCTCGCGAGATCAGCGCGGTCTCGCCTTGCACGAAGTAGGCGCGCGCTGTCGGGAACTGCACATTGGTCTCAATCATGAACTGCACGGTTACTCCCTGCCTTTTTGGTGTGTCGTTGAGGTCCGCACCGCTGCGGACTGCCAGGAACGTCGCCAACTCTAGCGGTAGTTCCGTTCGGCCAGGGTGGGGTGGACGGGTTGTGCGGGGCGTTGTGCGGGGCGGGTTGTGCGGGGCGTTGTGCGGGGCGAGTTGTGCGGGGCGTTGTGCGGGGCGGGTTGTGCGGCGCGGGTCCAGGTCTGGGGGCCTGGGGGCCGGAATGTCAGTGCCTACCTCTACCCTGACTCCGTGGCAGTTTTGGGACGGGCGCTCACCGCGCAGCGCCTGCGCGAAGAGGACATCGCGTGGCGCGCGTTGCGGGCGGACAGTGCTGCCATCATCCTGACTGTTCTAGGCGAACACCTCGGCTCCGACCAACGCCGCTTGCCCGCGGCGGTTCTGTTTGAACGTGTTGACCAGGAACTGGAGGAGCTTCGCCCCGCGCTCGGCCTGGGGGATGCGACGGGTAAGGCCTATTGCGAGGCCTGGGTGCGTCAGGGCTACCTGATTCGCCGTCCGGCCACGGAGACCCGGGATCAAACCTTGGAATTGTCCGATGGCGCACTTCAAGCCCTGGCGTTTCTGCGTTCCCGGGAACAGCGCAGCCGTGCGGTGACCGAATCGCGTCTTGCGACGATCCTTGAACGCATCCACGACCTTGCCATCCAAACGGACCCCGATGCCACGTCCCGGTTGGTGGCTCTGCGGGCGCGGCGTGACGCCATCGACCACGAGATCGATCTGGTGGAGCGCGGCGAGTTCACGCCGCTGGCCACGGCCCGGGCCTCGGAGCGAACCCGGGACATTCTGTCGCTAGCCGAACAGTTGCCGTCAGACTTTGCGCAGGTGCGCGCCGAGATTGAGGCCATCAACCACGGTTTGCGGATGCGGCTCATCGATGATGCTGGGTCGCGTGGGGACGTGTTGGAGGAGGTCTTCTTCGAGATCGACCATTTGGAAGGGTCTGAGGCTGGGCGCTCGCTTGTGGGTTTCCACGATCTGATCAACGATCCAGAGAGTTCCACCGTCTTCGACGATGACATCGACGTGTTGCTGGAGCGGGAGTTCGCTGAGTCGCTCAGCGCGGCGGAACGCCGGGCGTTGCGCACCATGGTTCCTGTGATGCAGAGTTCGAGCCGCGAGGTCAGGGACGTGATGACGTCGTTGTCGCGGTCGCTGCGCCGGTTTGTCCACACCCAGCAGCACGCTCGCTCCCGCAAGGTTCATCTGGCCTTGCGGGAGGCGCTCAAGGCTGCGGCCGCAGCGGCGCCGGCGGTGGCGCCGTACACCCGGCTGGAGGTGACTCTGCCGTTGACCTCGGTGCCTATTCGGTCGGTCAGCTCCGTCAACCTGCACAATCCGGCCGATTCCCACAGCGCCGAAGAGATCACCACCCAACGCCCTGAGGTGGTGGACCTGCGGGAAGTGGCGCATCTGACGCGGCTGTCAGATATCGACTACGCCGAGCTGACGGCCGCGGTCAATGACGTGGTGGCGCACCGCGGGGCGGCCACGCTGAGCGAGGTCCTCGATGCTCATCCCGCCACTCAGGGGGTGGCCAGCGTGATCGGTTTGATGGTGCTGGGTGAGCGGCACGGCCGCCCCCTCCCGGGCTCCCGCGAGATGGTTTGGCGCTCCCCAACCGGCCGCGAACGGCGGGGTCTGGTTCCGGATTACCTGTTCGAGCGCGCTCTGCCTACTCGTTCACCTACGAGAAGGGCCACGTCATGAGTCCCGATCCGATGCCTCCGGTGATAAGCCACGCCGCCGATGGCGTTCCTGCACCCCAGGAGGATCCGCTCACCCCTGGGTTGTGGCCAGGCGATACGGGCGAACTCGCCGAGGTTTCCCGCCGTGCGCTGGTCCAACTGCTTCGAGGGCCATACGTCTCGGCGCGAATCAACCCGAATCTGTGGTCCGCGGTGCTGGCTGATCGCGACATGATCCGTTCGCGCCTGGCTGACCTGTTCTTGGAGCTGGTGGTGGACCTCGATTTGGAGTTGGCGTTCATCCGCAACGTGGCAGGTCCGGGTCTCGACGCCCCCACTGTGGTGCGAACCGCGAACTTGACCTTTCTCCAGACCGCGATGGTGCTGCACCTGCGGCAACTGCTCCTGCGCGAGGGTGAGGGAGGCCGGGTCTTTGTCAGCCGCGTGGAGCTGACCGAACAGCTTGACGTGTACCGGACTCAGCGCGGCGACGACGAGGCGACCTTCGCCAAACGCGTGTCGAGCGCGTGGACCGCCATGCGGGACCACGGCTTCCTGTCCAGGCCGAACGCTGAGGGGCACAGCGAGATCTCACCGGTTCTGCGTCTTGTGCTCGGCCCCGAGGAAGTCGAGGAAGTGACTCGTGAGCTGCGCCGGATCGTCGATGGCGGGGGCGGCGCCCAGGGTGATGGCGGCGGTGGCGGCGACGGCGATGGGGGTGGAGCCGGGAGCGCTGACGAGGACGGCGATAGTGGTGACAGCGATGACGGTGATGACAGTGATGACGGCCGAGGCGACGCCATCGTCTACCGGCTTCACCGTGAGGTGGACCGAGGCAGCGGCGATAGGGAGCGTGACCGGTGAGTCAAGGGGTGTTTGATCTGGGTAGCGCGGCCGTCGCGGACAAGCAGTGGCGCATGTCCCGTATCGAATTGGTCAACTGGGGGACTTTCACCGGACACCACGCGATCCAGATCGGCCGCGCCGGTCACCTGTTGACGGGTGGCTCAGGCTCGGGCAAGTCGACGCTGTTGGATGCGATCGCCACGGTGCTCGTTCCCCGGATCAAGGTCCGCTTCAACGCCGCTGCCGCGGAGACCTCAAGCCGTTTCGACCGGACGCTGATCACGTATGTGCGCGGGGCGTGGCGCAGGCAGACCGACGATCTCACGGGCGAGGTGACCAGCGATTTCCTACGCGGCGGCGCCACGTGGTCGGGTGTGTTGTTGGCCTACGAGGATTCGCCGGGGGGCAAGACCCTCACCCTGATCAAGCTCTACCACGTCAAACGCGGCGCCGCGAAGCCGGCGGATGTGACCGAACTGGGCATTGTGCTGGGTGAAGATGTCGGGTTGATGGACTTCCAGCCGTTCGCCAAAGACGGATTGGATGCGCGCGGCATCAAGCGAAACTGGCCCGATCACTTGAGCGTGACCGATCAGCACTCCAAGTTCTCGGCCCGCTTTCACCGCGCTATGGGCATCGACGCCGAGGGGGCCATGGGTCTGCTGCACCGCACTCAATCGGCCAAGGCTCTGGGTTCCCTCGACACGCTCTTTCGCACATTCATGCTGGATAGACCGGAGACTTTCGACATCGCGGCCAGAGCCGCCGAGCAGTTCGACGAGTTGCGCCAGGCCCACGCCCGGGTGGTTGAGGCGCGCCAGCAGGTGGACCACCTGGAACCGCTGATAGGTCTGCACGGCGCAGCGCTTGAGTCCCAGGCCGCCGCAGCCCGGGCCGCTCGCCTCGCGGAAGTGATCGATGCGGTCCGCGACGCCGAAAAGCGGCGTTTGGCTGAGATCGCCCTGGCCCACGCCGAACACGATCTCAGGGCGGCGGGGGCGGTCCGCGATGCGGCGGCGGCCCGCGCGGAGCAGGCCGTCACCGTGCACGATGCCGCCAGCTTGGCCGCTCAACGCCACGGCGGCGAGGCGTTGGCCCGCCTTGAGAACCAATGCGAAGCCCGGCACCGAGTAGCGGACCACGCGGAGCAGAACTCGCAGTCCACCACGCAGGACTTGCGCGCGGCGGGTATCGAGGTCCCAACCAATGCTGCCGAATTCGAGGAGCTGACGTCTACGCGCGTGAGCGAATCAGAAGCGGGAACGGCCGATGCCGTGGCGCGCGAACAATTGCAGGCCATCTCCGGTCAGTTGGTTGCCTTGAAGAACTCGCAACGCCTTGTGGAGGAGGAGTACCGGGCCGCCGATTCTGCCCGCTCCAACCTGCCCCCAGGGCTGCTCGCCGCGCGTGACATCATTTGCGGCGCCACGGGCTTGCCCGCCAAGGCACTGCCGTTTGCTGGCGAGTTGATGCAGGTCAAGGCCAGCCACGTGGACTGGTCGGGCGCGATGGAACGCGTGCTGCGCCCTCTGGCGGTCTCGCTGTTGGTGCCACCCCGGCATCGGGCAGCCGTCACCGAGGCCGTGAACTCACGTTTCCTGCGTGCGCGGGTGGTCCTCGAAATGCTTCCGGCCGCTATTCCCACGCCGTCCATGCCCAGGGCGGCAAACTCCCTGGCACGCCGGTTGGACCTGGCCGAGGGTCCGTTCAAACAATGGCTGGCCTGGACCCTGAGCCGGTCCTACGACTACGAGTGCGCTGAAGACTTGGCGGCGTTCGATGCTGCCAAGACGGCGGTGACCATCAACGGTCTGGTCAAACGCAACGAACAACGCCACGAGAAGGACGATCGCAGCGCGGTCGAGGATTCCTCGCGGTGGGTCTTGGGTATGGACCCGGGCGCCAAGCTGGAGCGTCTTCTCGAACGATTGCGGACGGTACGGGGGCAGATCGCCGAGCTTGAAGCCGCCTACGATGAGGCCGATGGCGTTCGCGAACAGGCCCGCCGGCGGCGCGACGCGGTGGAGCGCCTCATGCTCTACACATGGCAGGACCTCGACGTGGAGGCGGCGCGCCGAAGCGCAACCGAGGCGGATCAGGCGCTGGCGGCCTTCCGGGCCACCAACGCCGATCTTCGCCTAGCTGAGAAGCAACGGGACGAGGCCGCTCAGGCGCTGGGCGCAGCGCGGGCGGAGTTGGAGGGCGCGGGAGCGGCTGTCGCCGAGGCCAAGGGAGCGGTCGGCGCGGTCCGGCGGGTTCTCGGCGATCTGGACGATGGCGCTGCGCGCGAAGAGTTCAGCTCGGCCGAACGCACCGAACTGTTGGGCCGTTTCGAGGCCGTCAAGAAACAGCGGGCGCTGACTTACGAGACCATCGATCGCCGGGCCAGCGATGTCGCTAAGGAGTTGGGTGTCGAGCGGGAGCAGGCCGGACAGCGAGCCAGTGAGGCCCGGCACGGGATCGACCGGTTGACTCGGGAGTTCGCGGTTCGATGGCCCGCTGCGGTGGGTGACCTGCAGCCGGGACCCGATGATGCCCCCGGATTCCTCGACCGCCACAGCGAACTCCTGGCGGATAGGTTGCCTGAGTTCGAAGACCGCTTCGACGCGTTGCTTAAGAGCCAGTCACAGCGGAACATCGGCGTGTTGGGTCAGGCGATTCGCCGCGCACCCAAAGAGATCAAGGAGCGGATCCGCGAGATCAATGCGTCCCTTCGCGACTCCGACTTCGATTCCGGCCGCTACCTGCGCATACAAGTGAAGGAAAGCCGTTCGCAAATGGCCGAGGATTTCCTGCGAGCGCTCAGTTCCATCGCCTCCGATTCGCTGCGCGGCCCCAAGGACCGGGCCGAGGGCGAGGCCAAGTTCGAGATCCTGCGTGAGTTGATGGACCGCCTCAACCCAGCCAATTCGGACGCCGCGGACCGTAACTGGCGTGAGGCCTGCCTGGACACCAGGCGGCACGTGCGATTCGTGGGTGAGGAGGTAGACCGCGCCGGGATGGTGGTCAACGTCCACGACACGTCCTCCGGACTCTCGGGCGGGCAGCAACAGAAACTCGCCATCTTCTGCTTGGCCGCGGCGCTGCGCTACCAACTGGCGTCCGAGCCCGGCAAGCTGCCGAGCTATGGCACGGTGGTGATGGACGAGGCCTTCGACCGGGCCGACACCGACTTTACCCGGATGGCCATGGACGTCTTCGTGGCGTTCGGCTTCCACATGATCCTGGCCACCCCACTCAAAGCGCTGGGTGCCTTGGAAGACTACGTGGATGGCATCGGCCTAGTGACCTGCCAGGACTTCAAGTCGTCGCAGGTCAAAGCGGTCGCAATGACGGACTTGGACGCCCAGAACGATGACGGGGAGGTCACTGGGGGCGAGGTGGCCGCCGGGGGCGAGGCTGTACCTGGGACCGGCGACAGCGCCCAACCGGGGGGTGGGTCAATGCCTGCGCCTTTGCCCGCGCTCGAGGCCGAGGTCCGGGCTGAGGCGGGCGCCGATGGCTGAACGGATGGTCACCCCGCAGCAGGCGGCGGCCCGGATGCGGGCCTCTTATGACCGTAACTGTGCCACCTGGGCGGTTGGTCAGGCGCAGGATCCCCAGGGAGCGCCAAACCCGCGCCCTCCTGCGATATCGCTGGGGCCGCCATCGGAGGCGGAAGTGTTAGCCGATCAAGAAGCGGCCGCACGCTGGGTGCGCAGTTGGGACGATCCGGCCGTCGAATGGGAGCGGCGCCGCTGGGCGAACCTCGGATCCCAGGCCGTTCCTGTGCGGCTGATCGCGTCCTCGCCCGCCGAGGCGGCCCGCCTGGCTGGGCGCTCGGCCCACTGGAGGGCAGTGAGCCAGCGGGTCGGCGCGCTCGGTCGGCGGTGGGGTCTGGCCGACCGCCCACCCGATGACCCGCTGGCCGCGGCGCTGAGGCGCCATGCCCGCGCCCTCGGAGCCGTGCCAGCCGAAGATTTCGAGCGCATCGGAGGTGTGATCGAGTGGCTTGAAGCGCACCCAGATTCGGGGCTCTATGTGCGCCAGCTTCCGATCCGCGGCATCGACTCCAAATGGATCGAGCACCACTCGGCCCTGGTGCGCGATCTCCTCACCGCAGTGACCGGGCGGGACACCCTCGGCCTCGCGAAACCCCCAGTCCGGCTGCGGTTACGCATCCTGGATCCGGACCTCGCGCCTGGTTGCCCGCCCGATGTCGAGGCCCCGGTTGACCACGTGGCGGCGCTCAACCTCAAGCCGGGGCGCGTCATCGTCCTGGAGAACCTCCAAACGCTCCTTGCCCTGCCCCCTGCCCCCGGAGTCGTGGCCGTGTTCGGCGGCGGCTACGCCGTCGCCGCCCTCGACGCGGTGCCATGGCTGCGCGAGGCGCCCATCACATACTGGGGCGATCTCGATAGCCATGGGTTCGCCATCGTCAACCGACTGCGTTCCCACGTTCCCGCGGTGCATACGGTCCTCATGGACACCGCGACCCTGGATGCTTACCGCGACCTGGCCGTCCCCGAACCGAAGCCCACTGCGGCCGGCCTGCCGCTTCTTTCACCACCGGAAGAGGCCGCGTACCACGCGGTCACATCCGCTGGCCTGCGCCTGGAGCAAGAACGCCTGCCCTGGGGGGTTGCACTCGCGGCGCTGGGTTTGGACTGAGTGCTTTGAAGGAATGAGGGTCTTGAGGGCGGCGACACGGCGGCTCCGACCGGCGCGGTTGCACCGCGAGGGACTGCCGCGACCAGGCCGATCCGGGCCTGGCACCCGCTTGGGTCACCCGAGGCGGCGGCGCAGTTGCTCCTTGACACGCTCCAGGTCGGGGCTGGTCAGGATCGGCATCAGCGCCTGGATCTGCCCGATGGGCAGGTCCCACCATTGAACCTTTTCCAACAGGTCGATCATCTCCTCGTCGAGGCGCCTGCGGATCGAGCGAGCCGGGTTTCCAGCCGCGATGGTGTACGGCGCGATATCGGAGCCCACCACCGCGCGGGCGCCTATGACGGCTCCGTCCCCGACCTGCACGCCGGGGAGGATCACGGCGTTCTCGCCGATCCACACGTCGTTGCCGATCACCGTATCGCCCTTGCACGGTAAGTCCTCCAAGGCGGGAGCCACGCCGCTCCACCGTTCGAGGATGTAAAACGGGAAGGTGGTGGCCGCGTTCATCTGGTGGTTGGCGCCGTTCATCACAAACATCACCCCGGCGGCGATCTGGCAGAACTTTCCGATCACCAAACGGTCCCCGTACATGTCTGGGTAGTGATGCGTTACTTGCGCTTCAAAGTCCAAGCCCGAATAGTAGGTGAAGTCGCCAACCTCGATGTTCTTCCTCGTGATGGTGGGTTTCACGTAGGTGACGTCGAACCCCGGCACTGGGAGACGCACGCGCGGGTCCGGTAAAGCCGATTCGGGTAAAGGCGCTATCACTGTCTCAGCCTAACCGCCAACGCTCTTCGCCGTCATCGTTCGGGGAGGCAGCTGGCGTGGCACGCATTCTTGGACCGGCGCGTATCGGGGGAGTATCGGAAACCGCATACGCGCTGGCAACGCCCTCCCCGGTTGACTGGTCGGCGTGACCCATACCGCGCTCCCACCTTGCCCGCCCGCCGCCGGCGTGCTTCCGGCTATCCCCACAACGCGAATTCCTGTTTACGGTTGCCCAGCACGCGAAGCCGCACTGTTCCACCAGATTGCGCCCCGTTTCGGCGTGGTGCCCCTCATCACCGAGGCCCCGGTATCGCACGCCAATATCGAACTTGCGGCGGGTTCCCGTTGCGTCAGCGTGAGCCACAGGAACAGGGTCACCAATCCCATGCTTCTCGAGTTGAGTCGAGCCGGCGCCCGCTACATATCCACCCGCAGTATTGGGTATGACCACATCGATCTGAAGTACGCCCGAAGCGTCGGACTCACCGTCGCCAATGTCGCATATTCGCCCGGAAGTGTCGCCGATTACACGCTGATGTTGATCTTGATGGCAGTGCGGGATGCACGGTCTGTCATGGGCCGAGCGGCCGCGCGGGACTTTAGATTGAGTGACGCCCCCGGAAGGGAGTTGGGGGACCTAACGGTCGGGGTTGTCGGAACAGGCCGTATCGGCGCGGCCGTCATCGAGCGGCTTCGAGGTTTCGGGTGCCGGATTCTGGCCCATGACAATCATCGAACTCCCGCCGCCGATGACGTTCCTTTTGATCACCTACTACGTCACAGTGACGTTGTTACTTTCCATCTTCCCCTCACCGCGAGCACGCGCCACATTGTGAACCGTCGAAGCATCGCCGCGATGAAAGACGGCGCATTCATTGTCAACACTGGGCGCGGTTCACTCATCGACACCAAAGCTCTGATCGGCGCGTTGGAAAGCGGCAGGTTGGGTGGCGCGGCGCTGGACGTGATCGAGGGGGAGGAAGGGGTCTTCTACACCGACTGCCGGGATGCACCCCGCGCGAATGGCGCCTTGGCGCGCCTGCAAAGGCTGCCCAACGTGATCATCAGCCCGCACGTCGCGTATTACACGGACCGTTCCTTGCGGGACATCGTTGAGAACAGTCTGGCCAATTGCATCGCATTCGAAAGAGAGAATAATCATGTCTAAATTGCGGGTCGGGGTCGTATTCGGCGGTACCGGCGAAGAGAATTTCGTCTCCGTCAGGTCCGCGCAGCAAGTCGCCATGAGCCTGGATCCGAGCAAGTACGAGCCCGTGTGGATCGGAATCACAAAGTCCGGCGCGTGGAGACTGTGCGATGGCCCCGACCCAGGCTGGGAACAGCGCGGCGGCCGTCCGGCCATGCTCTGCCCGGACCGGACCATCAAGGGGTTGCTGGTTCTGGGCCACGGGACCTACCACGTGATCGGCCTGGACGTCGTGTTGCCTGTTGTCCACGGCACTTTGGGCGAAGACGGAGCACTCCAAGGCCTGTTCGAACTCGCCGGAATCCCGTACGCCGGTTGCGGGGTCGCGAGTTCGGCCCTCTGCATGGACAAATCCTTGACCTATGCCATCGCAGCGAGTGCCGGGATTGCGACGCCGGTCTACAGGACTGTCGAGTCCGGGACGCGCCCTGAGGTGGGCGGGCTGACGTACCCCGTCTTCGTCAAGCCAGCCCGCTCCGGTTCATCGTTCGGCGTGAGTAAAGTCCAGCGGAAGGAAGATCTGCTGCCCGCAGTCCAGCACGCAAGGGCCTATGACACGAAGGTGCTGATTGAAGAGGCCGTCACCGGCAGCGAGGTCGGGTGCGCCATTGTGGGCAACGGGTCGGATTTGACGATGGGTGAAATCGACCGAATCGTTCTGACCCAGGGCTTCTTCCGAATCCACCAGGAGCCCAAACCCGAAAGCGGCAGCGAGAACTCAAGGATAATCGTTCCGGCTGACATCTCGAAGCATTCGCGCGCACGGGTGCGAGAGACCGCCACAGCCATATACCGCGCTGTGGGGTGCAAAGGCCTGGCCCGGGTGGATATGTTTTTGAAGGAGGACGGGACAGTGGTCCTGAACGAAGTCAACACGTTGCCCGGGCTCACGTCCTACAGCCGCTATCCCAGGATGATGGCGGCCGCGGGCCTCACCCTCGCCGAAGTCTTGGACCAAGTCTTGGCGCTAGCGATGGGAGGAGAAGACCTATGAACGGCGATTTTGCCTTTGTGGACGAACTCGTGCCAGGCATACGCTGGGATGCCAAGTACGCAACCTGGGACAATTTCACCGGAAGGCCGGTGGACTGTTATGAAGCGAATCGAATTGTCGGTACAGTGGCGCTTTGTGAGGCCCTCGCGCGGGCCCAAGACCGCGCCAAACACCTCGGTTTTGGCCTCCTGGTGTGGGATGGCTATCGCCCGCAGCGCGCTGTGGATTGCTTCCTGCGATGGTCGCGAGAACCAGAGGACGGCCGGACCAAGGCGCGGCATTATCCGAACATCGACCGGCGCGAGATGTTTGAACGGGGATATGTGGCCACTAAGTCGGCCCACAGCCGCGGCAGCACCGTGGATTTGACGCTCTACCACCTGGATACGGGCGAACTCGCGGCGACGGGCGGCAACCATGATTTGATGGACGCGATTTCACATCATGGCGCCCAAGGAATCGATCCCACCGAAACGCGAAACCGCGGGCACCTTTGCACCATCATGGAGGGCAGCGGATTTGACCGGTATGAATGCGAATGGTGGCATTACAGCCTCCGAGACGAGCCCTACCCTGACACCTATTTCGATTTCCCCATTGTGGCCGCCGCGAACCAATTGGCCGCGTGATGGGGTGGGCCTCACCGTGCGGCGGGCAGCCGGACTGTGGCGCACAATCCGCCGCCGGTCCGCGGGCTGAGGTCCAGTGAGCCGCCGTGCGCCCTGACGATGCTTGCCACAATCGCGAGGCCCAGACCAACGCCCGCGTGATCAGCGCGGACGCGAGCCGTGCCGCGCTGGAACGGCTCCGTGAGCGTCGCAACCATCTGCGGCGCCAGGATCGCGCCAGTGTTCTCGACCCTCAGCATCACCGATTCGCTGCCGAGGGCAACGCTGACCTCGACGGTGCCCTGGTCGGGGAGGTTGTGGACGATCCCGTTGTGCAGCAAGTTCGTGGCCATCTGCAACAGGAGAGGATACGAACCGGCGGTGGGTGCGACATCGGCGGCGGTTTGGATGGTGACCCCACGCTTCTCCGCGAGGGGAAGAAGCGTCTCGGCGGCCTCCTCCGCGACAAGGGACAGATCCACGGGTTCGCGGCGGAAGGATCCACGGTCGGCGCGGCTGAGCAGGAGCAACGCTTCGGTGAGGTCGATGGCGCGGGCGTTGACCACATGAAGGCGCTCCAGGAGTTCGCCCACAGCCGGGTTTGGATCGCTGCGCGCCACCTCAAGGAGCGTTTGGGTCACCGCCAATGGGGTCCGCAGCTCGTGGGAGGCGTTCGCCGCGAACCGTTGCTGTTCGCCGATGTGCGCTTCGAGCCGCGCCAGCATGGCGTCGAAGCTATCGGCCAACTCCCGGAACTCGTCGGACGGCCCGTCCAGCTCGATCCGGTGCGAGAGCGATCCGCCCGCCGCCTTGCGCGTTGCGGCGGTGATGTGGGTCAACGGCCGGAGCATCCGCCCCGCCAGGATCCACCCTCCCACCAGGCCAAAGACCAACAGGAAAGCCAACGCCCAGGCCACCCTCGGGGCGAAGGCCCGCACCAGGTCGCCGCGCCCGGGGACGAATCCGCCGCCGCGGATCGAGACCGCTTCGGGGGGAACGTAACGCAAGAGGAACACCCACACCACCGCGAGCAGCAGGGCGCCTGCCACCATGAGGAACGCCGCGTAGCTGAGCGTGAACTTGAGCCGCACGCTTGGACCGCGGGTCCTAGTCACGCCCCTTGCCCCCGGTCCACGGCGTTCGGCCCGGTGTCGATCCGGTAGCCAACGCCGGGCACGGTCGCGATGACCCAGGGTTCGCCGAGCCGCTTACGCAGGGTCGACACGGTGATACGCACCGCGTTGGTGAAGGGGTCGGCGTTGATGTCCCACGCCCGCTCCAGCAAATCTTCGGCACTGACCACACCGCCATCGGCGGCGATCAGGACTTCAAGGACAGCAAACTGCTTCCTGGTGAGCGCGACGTAACGCCCCTCCCGGTAAACCTCGCGGCGGAACGGATCCAACCGAAGGCCCGCGATTTCCCGCACGGGCGGGCGGTGGTGGGCGCGTCTGCGGTCGAGTGCCCTGAGCCGCAGCACGAGTTCGCGCAGCTCGAACGGTTTGGTGAGGTAGTCGTCGGCGCCCAATTCGAACCCGCTGGCTAAGTCGTCGAGCCTGTCCGCGGCGGTCAGCATCAGGATCGGCAGGCCGCTGCCCGAGGCGACGATGCTCGCGGCGATCTGATCCCCAGACGGACCGGGAATGTCGCGGTCCAGCACCGCAATGTCATAGGCGTTGACGCTCAACATCTCCAGAGCGGTGTTCCCGTCCCCCGCGATGTCCGCAGCGATCGCCTCAAGGCGCAACCCGTCGCGGATGGCCTCGGCCATGTAGGGCATGTCCTCAACCACCAACACGCGCATGACCTCACAGCCTACGAGCCCGCGCGTATCGCCGGCATATTGAAAACTTCCTGGACGATGGCGGCGGGCGCGTGAGGCGGGCGCGTGAGGCGGGGTTGTTCAGCCGTTCCAATCGACCAGTTGGAGGATCACGCCGTTTGGATCGCGCACCTGGAATGCCCGCTCGCCCCATTCTTCGACGGTCAGCGGCATCGTGATGGGCACGCCCTCGTGCGTCAGGCGAGCCAGTTCGCCCTCCAGGTCGTCCACAACGAACGCCAGGATCAAACCCTGCGCCACGGCGTCGCGCTGGTCGGCGGGGAGGGTCTCGATTCCTCGGGCCAGGAAGATCACGTTCGCGCCGACATCGTCCCTGGTCAGCGAGGCAAAGCCGGGAGCCTCTTGGACGATGGCGAACCCAAAGTGATCCGTCAGGAACCGGGCTGAGGTGCTCGGGTTCTCGACGGTCAAGCTGATGGCAGTGGCGGTGATGTGCATGGCGGGTTCCCTTTCGACGGTCCAGGAGGCCGGGCGACAGCGCGGCCGACGACCGCGTCAGCCGGGGAGGGCGAAGCCCGGACCAGCTGAAACGCGGCAGCTAGCATCGCTTGGACGGTGCGTTGGAGCGCCGTCCCAGAACGACAACACCGTACAGCGTACGGTATACGATGTACGGTCCGCAAGTGGCACGATGAACCCATGCCAGCACCACGCACCAACGCTGCCGATCCCACCCGATTGCTCGCGCTGCTCTGGCAGGAATCGTCCACCCGTGCCGCGCCCACCAGTCCAGGCCTGCCCACCCCTGCCGCGCCGATCACGCGGCGCGGGCCGCGCCGCGGACTGGAGGTGAACGCGGTGGTGAGGGCCGCCATCGTCCTCGCGGATGCAAGCGGGCTGGATGGTCTGTCCATGCGGCGCCTCGCCACGCACCTAGGGATCGCGCCCATGAGCCTGTACACCTACGTTCCCGCGAAGGCCGAGCTGATCGATCTCATGCTGGACCGCCTATACCTCGACATGGACGCCCCGCCGATGGCGTCCCTCGCCACCCCCCGCGAACGCGTCTGGGCGGTTGCGAGTACCAACTGGGACCTGGCGACCGCCCATCCGTGGGTGTTGGGCGTGGCCACCACCAGGCCCGGTTTGGGACCCGGCGCAACCCGCAAGTACGACTATGAGCTGGGCGCATTCGACGGGCTCGGGCTCAGCGACGTTGACATGGACTCCTGGCTTACACTCCTGCTCACCGTGGTCCGCGGCGCCGCACAGCTGCGCCAGGAGTCCGCAGACGCCCGGACCGACTCGGGCGAATCTGACTCCGAGTGGTGGGAAAGTGCGGGGCCAGCCCTAGTGGCCTACCTCACCCCAGAGGCATATCCCCTGGCCACACGGGTGGGCACCGCCGCGGGCGCCGCCCACGGAGCGGCCACGGCGCCGGAACACGTGTTCCGATTCGGTGTTGAGCGCCTCCTCGACGCCCTCAATGGGTCAGACCGTTGGGAAGTGTAGGGGCGCTTGGCGGGGCGCTTGGTGGAGCGCGTCCGATCCGAAAGCCGCCGACCGGCGACTGCGCCGGATCCTGTTGGCTGTCTTTCAACTCGCCCGGGTTTCGCCGCCCCAGCACGCAACGTCCCCGGCCGGTTCTACCCGCGTGGCCCGCGTCGCCCCCGTGGCCCGCGTGTAGAAGGATGCAGGGATGGTGTCTTCACAAACGCTCGCGCTCGCTGACCGCCGGGTGGTCGCGCTCTGGGCAGCGGACTGCGCGGAGCGGGTTCTGCCCCTATTCGAGGCGGAGGCGCCGGAAGATGGTCGGGTGAGGGACGCCATCGTCCGGGCGCGCGCCTTTGGTCGCGGCGAACTGGACACGGCCCTGCAGATCCGCGAGCGCTTTGTTGCTGGGCGGGCGGCCCGGGACGTGAGCGGTCCCGCAGCCGTAGCGGCCGCCCGAGCCGCCGCCCAAGCCGCGGCCGTCCCGCACATGGGCGCGCACGCCTTGGGTGCTGCAGCGTACGCCGCGAAAGCCGCTGGTCTGGCAGTACCCGACCAGGCCGGCGCGGCAGACATCGAAATCCGCTGGCAGCTTGATCACATGAGCGCGCCCGTTCGGGCGGCGCTGCGACACTTGCCGCCGCTCGGCGAGGACTCAGGCGGCCCCCTGGGACCAGGGCTCCTGACGGCCGGCGTCTTGGCTTGGGCCATCCGCAAGATCCAGGCTGACCTGGCCTTCCCCGGCGAACCTGCTAGCGGGCAAACCCCATCTGGCGGTATCCGGCTCGACGCTTCGCGTATTGACTAGCGAGCACGGGCGAACCCGAATCAACATAGTCGTGGACGATGACGTTCATCTTGCCTGGGTAACGGCGCAGCACCCGTCCAACCGCCTGGATCAGCAGGCCGGGGAACGCGACCGGCCCGGCGAGGAACACGGTGTCGAGGACGGGGGCGTTGAAACCCTCGCCGCCGTAGGGGATGGTGGTGAGGATCAGCAGCGGATCGCCGGGCTTGACCTCGGCTAAGCGCTGGCGAATTGCCGCGAGTTCCCTCTTTGTTGTGCCGCCCAGCATGGACAGTGGCTCGCAGCCGGCATCGGTCAGCAGGGATGCCAGGGTGGCGAGTTGGCTGCGGCGGCGGGTCAGGACGAGGCACCTGCGGCCGTTGGCGAGCGCTTGGCGGACATCGGCGGCGATCTGCTGGTTGCGGGTCTCGTCAACCGCGACAAGACGGGTCAGCTCGGTGATCGCGCCCGGCCTGCTGATGTCGAATTCGGGCGGGTCAGTGAAGGCCGTTTCGTGGACGTGAAGGAGGCGTTCGGGGCCGGTGTAGGGCGCGGCCAGGGTTGCTTCTCCCGGCAGAGTGTCGCGCATCACGTAACGGATGGGGCCGATCTGCCACGTTGTGATCTGCTCCAGGCCATCCCGCCGGGGCGGGGTGGCGGTCAACCCAAGCCACCAGGCGGCACCGATCTGGCTGACCACGCGCTCGTAGGAGCCCGCCGCGATGTGGTGGCACTCGTCTACGATCACCTGCCCGTATCCGCTGGTGAGTTCACGGATCTCGCCCTCGCTGCGCCTGGCCAGGGTGGGCAGCATCGCGATGTCAACCAGGCCGGTCGTCTTCTTGCGGCCGGCGCCGAACTGGCCGGCCTTGAAGCCCAGCAGGGTCTTGATTTCGCCGCGCCATTGTTCGGCGAGGATTTTGCGGTTGATCAGAACGAGCGTGCTGACGCCGCGTTCGGCGATCATCGCGCAGGCCATCACGGTCTTGCCGGAGCCGGTCGGGGCGTGGAGCACTCCGTCTTCTCCGGCCAGCATCCCGTCCACGGCGGCCGTCTGAATATCGGTCAACTCGCCTTCGAATGACACGTCGATCTCGACGCCTTGGCCGCGTTCGTCATCGATCTGGAGGCGGCTGCCCGCCTGCTCCACGAGGCCTGTTGCCTGTTCGCGTAGCCCGCGCGGCAGGATCAGATCCCCGCCGATGGCGATGTCGAAGCCTTGGATGAAACGCGGAATGCCTTTGGTTGAGCGTCTGGCTCGTTGCGCTTCGTAGAAGGCTGGGTTGTGAATTGTTGCCGCGTGGCGTAGCGCCGCCGACAGTGCGGGAGTCAAATCGTCGTCTTTGATCGTCAACCGCGCGGAGAGGGTCGCATGGATGGGAACGGGTGGAATTGGGGCAACCTTCGTCACCGGCGACTTTTCTAGGCGGGTCACGTCCGGACCAACCAGGATGCGGGCTCGTTTGGCGATGGCCGCGACTTAGCGCGGCGTCAAACTGTCCAGTGTGGAGAGGTATTCCCACTGGTCTGGCCAAGGTTCCCAATCCGCCATGTCGATGAAGACGGTGGTGCGGCGCTCATAACGGCGTTTGCCGTTCAGCGGGGCGGCGATCAGGTTCCCCACCCCGCTCGCGCTAGCGGGCGCAGTGTCCTGGTTCGGGAACAGACGATCATAGGAGGACAGCGGCATCGACCCGCGCAACGCCATCGCCCGGTGAATGCACTCGGTACCCATGGCGCGGGCGTCTGCTGCGGGAACGGGGGCGGTGAAGAAAGTCCACGCGTGAACGCCCCGTCCCGATTGGGAAATCTCCAGCGCCACCGGCACTCCCAACGATGAAGCGGCCTTGGCGTAGGCGTGCGCGTCCAGCATGGCCGCTGGCCCGTCGAAGTCGGCGGCGAGCCACCAAGTCGTGGCGTCGGGCATGAGCGGGTACAGGCCGATGAACAGGTCGTCTTTCCGGTCCAAGTGCGCGCGAACCACATCGGCAGTTAAGGGGAGGGGCTGTTTGTCCCACAGTGTCCCCTTGCGGAAGCGATGGCGGACAACCGGCGACCAACCCTTGGTCTGTTTCTGGCGGTTCTCCCAATAGTGCGCGTAAACGTCCTGGCGGGCGGCGAACCGCCGCAGATACAAGGCGAGCTTGGCCTCGGGTGGAGAAGCGTCCGTGACTACGCCGGGATCTGGCGGTAGCAGCACGGGCTGCTCAGGCGGTGGTTCCGCGCCATGGGCAATCTTCAGGATGTTGCGCAGCCGCTGGTTCTCCTGGCGCAGCGCCGCAAGCTGGCGGTCCGCGCGGGCGCGGGCTGCGGGGGTATCACCGGCCGCGGTCGCGTCCACACCACCACCTCCAGAAGCCATGCTCGCCCGAACCTGGGCGACGAATCCGCCCGCGCCAGCGAGGCCAAGCGTTCCCGTCCCAGAACACAGGCACCCGGAGATGGCAAAGCCACGGCCCTGAACCGAGACTCGATCCGAGAAGGCGTGGGATCCGGACTGACAGAACTGACGCCCCCTTCCGCTTGAACGGCAAAACCATATGATTATGATATGGTTTTGACATGCTTAGGGAAGTGGTGACCTACCTGGACGGGCTGCGAGACATCGCCATCGACCAGCACGGGTTCGTCACGCTCACCCAAGCCCTGGACGCCGGCGTGCCGCAACCCCAGGTCGCCCAGATGACGGCCCGCGGCCGGTTGGAACGGGTGGCTCACGGCGTCTACCGGGTTCCGCAAGTGCCAGCGACCCCGTGGGACAACTGGGCGCTGGCGGTGCTGTGGACCGGGGCGCCAGAAGCGTGCCTGAGTCACGAGACAGCCTTGGCGGCGTGGGACATCAGCGACATCAACCCGAACGAAATCCACGTCTGCGTGGGGAAGAAGCGCCGCCTCAGGCGGGCCGGCGGCGAGCGCTACGTCATCCACCATCACGATCTGACCCGAGAACAACGGGTGCGGTTCGAACAAATGCCGATCACGGACGTTCCGACCACCATCGACCAGTGCATCGACTGGGGCGTGCCCACCTACTTGATTAAGCAGGCACTAGAGCGGGCAGGTAGGACCAGTCTGCTACTTGCCCAAGAAAAGGAAAGGCTGGCACAGAAACTGGAGGACCGCGACTGTGTCCAGCGATGACCCTTTCAATCTCGCCGCAGCGCTCGCGCAGCTGAAACCCAAGGACAAGACGCCGCGGTCAGCCAACGTCCTCAATGCTTGGATCGCCAAGGCCGAGCGCGATCTTGCCTCGGATGGTGGCCGTTTGGGCTGGCTGGTAGCGACCACGACCGTCACAGCAAAGCTTCAGCAGACATTGGACGAGGCGGGCAGGCCACGCTTCCTGCTCAAGGGCGGCACCCTGTTGCAACACAGACTGCCTGGCACGGCCCGTGCCACCACCGACCTCGACGGGTTGGTTCGAGGCGACTTAGACGATTTCCTGAACGCCCTTGTCCCAGTCCTGCGTCAGGCGTGGGGACCCCTGACTTTCAGGCGCGGCGACGTCGAGGTCATCGACACACCAAGCAAGATCATCAAGCCACGCCGGTTCGATGTCGTTGTGCAACTGGGCGGTGTGACTTGGCGCCGAATCCAAGTGGAGGCCTCCCCCGACGAAGGACGCGCGGGCGAGTCTTTCGAGCCGCTGTCACCGCCTTCCCTTGCCGGGCTCGGCCTGCCAACCCCCGATCATCTGGCCGGGCTCGCCATGCGGTATCAAGTAGCGCAGAAGGTCCACGCGTCCACCGACCCTCATGAACCTCCCGTTCGCATCAACGACCGCGCACGGGATGTCGTGGACTTGGCGCTGATTCGCGCGCTGTCCAAAGAGACCGGCGAACCGGCTCTGACTTCTATCAGGGAGGCGATCCTGGATATCTTCGACTCCCGCGCGACTGAAGCTCAAATGCTCCGAAGGCCAGCCCGTCGCTGGCCCGCACGCGTTGTCGCCCATCCACACTGGCAAGGCTCTTTCGAAAAAGCGGCGAGATCAGCAGGCGTGGATACCACCCTCGAAGAGGCAGTGTCCGTGGTCAACGCCTGGCTAGACCAGATAGACGCGGCCTGATCGTAAACCCTTCGGCAGTATCACCGACCGACTGCCCAGCGTCTCCGCTGGTCTAAGGCCTGCACAGACAGGTATTCGGTCGCTGCGCGCCCTCTTCGGTAAGCTAGTCCTTGCAACGAGCGGTGCCCAGCCACGTAAGACCAGTTGGGCTGGCCGCTCGTTTTTCGTTGCCTAGACAGCAAAGGACGGACTCAACGGTGCCCCAGAGCCGCACACAAGACGCGATCTTCACCCTGATGATGGTCGGGATGATGGTTGTTGGCATGAACCTGTACAACCAGGTTCTCCACGGCGGCATCGGCCCCGATTTCTGGGCAAGAGTCGCTGCTGGGGTGGGGCCGGCCTTCCTGGTCGCGTTGGTGTTGACCGTCGGGTTTGTCAACCGTGTCGCCAAGGGGCTGACTCGGCGCGCGCCGATCAACCATCAGTCGCGTTGGCAGGTGATCGCGGTGACCTCATGCTTCATGATGGCGATGATGGTGACGCTGATGTCCGCCTATGCGACCGCGATGAACGACGGGCTGAACGCCCAGTTCCTCGCGACTTGGGGCACCGCCGTGGCGTTCAACATCGTGGCCGCCTTGCCCTTGCAGTTGGTGGTTGTCGGCCCGGCCTCCCGATTCGTTCTCAAAGCGATCCAGCGCCGCCATGGGCGCTAGCCAGCCGATCATGCGATCGTGACAATCAGTGGCCCAATCCGCTGCGCCGCCGGGTGGAAACCGCCATCGTTAGGGCTTTGGCCAGGAGAGCGAGGGCCACGGTGAGGCAGGCAAGCATGATGACCAAGTCGATGTTCCCGTTGAGGTGAGCTGGGTCCCACACCCCCAAATCGATGGGACGGCCGCCGCGCCAATGGCGGTCACCGGCCAGCGCGTCGAAGTAGGACGGCAAGAAGAACATGAAGATGCCGGCCAGGCCGCAGGTGGTGGCGGCTCGGTAGAGGCCCGGAACTGGGAGGTATCGGATGACCGCGAGCGCGGTCCAGACCGGTGCCGCGCCGATGGCGATGGCTGGGGCTGCCAGACGCCAGAAGTGGTCCAGCGTGCCGCCTGTTGCCATCGCCACGGCCACCAATACCGGCAGCAGCACGGTGTCGAGGGCCAATGCCAACGCTGCCCTGTGGCTTGCCCATGGCTGGGGGATGCGGATGCGTCGAAGGATGATCGGGCCAAACACCACGGCGGCCGCAAACCCGAGGGCCACCAGTGTGACCGGCAGCCATCGTCCACCCGCCCAAAGCCAGCAGACCGCCAGCAGCGCGAAAAGCGACATCCCGAACGAGGCGAGGGTGACCGCGCCGCGGTGCGCACGCACCAACAGCGGCAGCGTGGTCAGCGAGAACGCTGTCGCCAAAGCCGTGGCCACAATGAAAAACCAGGTGAGGCGGCCCTCCACGGCCAGGTTCACAATGAAACACGTCAGAAGGGCGGCCGAATACAGTCCGACACC
>JAIRXV010000435.1 GCA_031268115.1 Bifidobacteriaceae bacterium | reverse complement strand
CCTAGCGGCACCCCACGGGATCTTTTCCCTTCGCTGCGCTACGGGAAAATCTCCCGCGGGGACCCCGAGATCCGAAAACTCGGCTCATCTGCACACGTTTCAGCAACAAAGGCAGCTAGTGCGGCACGCCCAGCAGAACCGCCGCCGAGACACAGCCGCCACCTGGGTGATCGCAGATGGGGCGATGGCGGTGGTGGGCTATATCGCTCTGTCGATGACCGCAGTGGACGCGGCAGCGGCACCGGAGCCACTCAGGCACCGAGCGCCCAATCCCATACCGGCACTATTGATCGGCCGGCTCGCCGTCGATAGAAGCGTCCAGGGTATGGGCGTCAGAACAGCGCTGGTGGTCCACGCGTTGGCCACCGCCGTCGAATTGCAGGAGAAAGCCGCCTTCAGGGCCGTCATTGTGGATGCAGCCAGTGCGGCCGCATCCCAGTGGTGGGCACGATTCGGATTCGAGCCCATGGCACGCACCGACCAGCGCCCATTCCTGCCAAGCAAGGACATCGCCAAGACACTGGACGCCTTGAGCAGGAAACGGCCCTTCGATGTGGTGGGCTTGAGACGCTGAATCTCATCCAGCGCGGCGGCATAGTTCTCGGCAGGCCGAATGGCGGTGAACGGCACCCCCAACGGAGCATCGTGGTAGTGTTGTAGCAAGATAGCTACTTTGGGGATGAGGCAACAGATGACGGTGGTTTCCGCGCAGGACTTCAACCGGAACGTGGCTGCCGCCAAGCGGGCGGCCGCCGATGGTCCGGTCTTTGTGACATCGCGCGGCAAAGCCACACACGTGTTGCTCAGCATTGACGAGTACCGACGCACATACCCCAAGCGCTCGGTGCATTCGGCAGCCCGCCCCACATGGCTCAGCGACCCCGCTGACGGCCTTGAGTTGGAGCTTCCTGCGCGCGATCTGCCTCCCAAGGCCGTGGAGTTCTAGTGTTACTCGACACGATGGTCATCAGTGACCTGGTCAAACCAAGGCCAAACGCAGAACTCATCGCTTGGGCTCGATCAACGGACCTGGACTTGGCCTTTCTTAGCGCCATCAGCGTTGAGGAGATCGAACTGGGAATCCAGCTCAAGCAACGCAAAGACCCCGCGCAAAGCGAGCGCCTGCGCCGATGGTTCGACGGAGTCCTCGAGCAGTTCGCCGGCCACATCCTTCCTTTCGACGCTGAGACAGCCCAGCGCGCCGCCAAGCTTCACTCGGACAGGACGCGGCCAGCGAATGACGCCCGGATCGCAGCAACCGCGCTGCAGCACAAACTGACGCTCGTCACGCGCAACACGAAGGACTTCGAAGGGATCCCACTTCGGTTGCTCAACCCGTACACCCCGGGGTCGCCTTGACCGCGCACCCGCAGCCCTCGAACCACCGGTGAGGGCCGGCATCGTCCAACCGAGACGGCAGCCGCGCCGAGCCCCTTGGAAACCTGCGTCAGTCCTCCGCGGTGATACGGCGCGTGCGCGATGCGTCCATGGAGATCCCGGGGCCCATGGTCGTGGAAACAGTGGCCTTCAGCAGGTAGCGGCCCTTGGACGTGGTGGGCTTGAGACGCTGAATCTCATCCAGCGCGGCGGCGTAGTTCTCGGCCAGCTGAATATCGGTGAACGAGACCTTGCCGATGATGAAGTTCAGGTTGGAGTTCCTGTCTACGCGGAACTCGATCCGCCCACCCTTGATGTCGCGCACCGCGGAGGCAACATCCATGGTCACCGTGCCCGTCTTCGGGTTAGGCATCAGACCGCGCGGACCAAGGATGCGCCCAAGACGGCCCACCTTCGCCATCAGGTCCGGGGTCGCGACTGCGGCATCGAAATCGGTGTAGCCGCCGGACACCTTGGCGATCAGCTCATCGCCGCCCACCTCGTCGGCGCCGGCCTCAATGGCCTGATCGGCGCGCTCACCCACCGCGAACACGATCACACGGGCCGTCTTGCCCGTGCCGTGGGGCAGCAAAACAGTGCCGCGGACCATTTGGTCCGCTTTGCGTGGATCCACCCCGAGGCGCAACGCGACCTCCACCGTGGCATCGAACTTGGTTGGCGAGGTCTTCTGCGCCAGCCGGATGGCTTCGAGCGGGGGATAGACCTCGCCGTGGGTAACTTTGGCGGCCGCGAGGCGGTACGCCTTGGAGCGCTTAGTCATCTGCTGTGTCCCTTTCGGTTGGAGAAATGCAGGTGTGGTTGAGCGGGCCGCGCTAGGGCCCTTCCACATCGGGCGTCAGGTCAATCGGTGACGGTGACGCCCATCGACCGGGCGGTGCCGGCGATGATCTTGGCGGCCTGGTCCAGATCGTTCGCGTTGAGGTCCGCCATCTTGGCGGCAGCGATCTCTCTGGCCTGGGCAATGGTGATGGAGCCCACCTTGACGGTGTGGGGCGTGGCCGACCCCTTGGCCAGGCCTGCCGCCTTCTTGATCAGATCAGCGGCCGGTGGGGTTTTCAGGACGAACGTGAAGGAGCGGTCCTCGTACACCGTGATCTCGACCGGGATCACGTTGCCGCGCTGGGCTTCAGTCGCGGCGTTGTACGCCTTGCAGAACTCCATGATGTTCACGCCGTGCTGGCCAAGGGCCGGGCCAATGGGCGGTGCCGGATTGGCCTGGCCGGCCTGGATCTGCAGTTTGATCAGGCCAGAGACCTTCTTCTTAGGAGGCATGTCTTTCTCGGTTCCCTCGTTGTTGTCGGTTCGCCCGGCGCTGGTGGACGCCGGAGTTGGTTCAGACCCTCGTGACCTGGGTGAAGGCCAATTCCACGGGTGTCTCGCGGCCAAAGATGGACACGAGGACCTGCAGCTTGCGCGATTCGGCGTTGATCTCCGACACCGTGGCCGGCATCGTGGCGAACGGGCCGTCCGTGACGGTCACCGACTCCCCCACTTGGAAGTCGACCTCTGCCCGGGATGCCTCCGCTCCGGCGGCTTGCTCCGCGCCTTCGACTCGGGGCAAGGTCGGCGCGAGCATCGAAACCACCTCGTCCAGCGTCAACGGCACGGGTTGGTGGGTGTGCCCAACAAATCCGGTCACCCCCGGGGTGTGGCGCACCGCCCCCCAAGATTCATCGGTCAGGAGCATGCGAACGAGCACGTAACCTGGAATCCGCACACGTTTGACCAGCTTCTTCACGCTGTTCTTGTACTCGGTCACCTCCTCGATGGGCACCTCGACCTGGAAGATGAAATCCTCCATGTTCAGGGACTGGATGCGCGATTCGAGGTTGATCTTGACGCGGTTCTCGTACCCCGCGTAGGAGTGGATCACGTACCAATCCCCAAACAGACCCCTGAGTTCCGCTTTGAGTTCCGCCGCGGGATCGGCCGGCGCGGCCTCTTCGGTGGACGATGGCGTCCCCTCGGCCTCCGCTTCGGCCTTAGCTGGCCCCGCGGTTGGGACGGTGTCGGTCGATTCCTCACTCACGAACGGTGAACCTGCTTTCGGTAGGCGGTGTACGGTCCGGCCCTCGGATCGGGGCCTGGGTCAGCCGAAGACCCATTGGATTAGCAACCCGATGCCAAAATCGAACAGAGCGATGAAGGCCATGACAATGAGCACGAACACCAGCACGACGCTGGCGTAGGTGGTGAGCTCGGAGCGGGTGGGCCTGACAACCTTCTTCAGTTCGGACACGATCTGGCGGATGAACAGCACGAGACGCGCGAAGATGCTGCGCTTTTCCGTCTTGGTTCCACGAGCGGTGCTCACGATGCTTGTCCTTCACGTTGTTGCTCAGGCGGGCCATCCGGCCCGGTCGGGTTGACTGCGCGGTTGTCGGCGGACGCCGCCACCAGCAGGGCAGGCGGGACTCGAACCCACAACCGCCGGTTTTGGAGACCGGTGCGCTACCAATTGCGCCACTGCCCTAGGACACCGATGCACCACCGGCGTCCCACCGCGTCACCTGGGGAGCGAAGCTCGGACCAGCCGGCGCGGCAGTTAGGATCCCCAAGACGGCGCCATCTCGGTACCGCCATAGGGGTTGCCACCAAGCGCTGTGGGCAGCGCCCAGCTTGGTGGATGTCAAACCACCAGCGGCCCAGTGTACGCGAGCGCGGGGCGCGGTGCGAACCGAGCACTTGTGGGAGGATGGCGGGTCATGGGTCAGGGACAGATCGGACGGATATCCGCACGAATTGGGGCGATCGCCGAATCGGCGACGCTAGCCGTCGACTCGAAGGCCAAAGCGTTGAAGGCCGCGGGCCGGCCCGTCATCGGGTTCGGCGCCGGCGAACCCGATTTCCCCACCCCCGATGCCATCGTTGAGGCGGCCGTGGCGGCTGCCCGAGATCCTCGAAACCACCGGTACACGCCCGCCGCCGGGCTTCCCGAGTTGCGCGAAGCGATTGCCGCGAAGACCCTACGCGACTCTGGGTACGGCATCGTTCCCAGTCAAGTTCTGGTCACCAACGGCGGTAAACAAGCTGTGTACGAAGCGTTTGCCACGATCCTCGATCCTGGCGATCGAGTGCTGGTGCCCACGCCCTACTGGACCACGTACCCGGAGGCGATCCGGCTCGCGGGCGGCACACCCGTCGAGGTTTTCGCAGGGGCCGATGCCGGCTACAAGGTCAGCGTGGACCAGCTCGCCGCTGCGGTCACTGCCCAAACCAAGGCGCTGTTGTTCGTCTCGCCCTCCAACCCGACCGGTGCCGTGTACACACCGGAGGAGACCGCCGCCATCGGCGCCTGGGCGGCCGAAGCAGGGATCTGGGTGATCGCCGACGAGATCTACGAACACCTCGTGTACGACGATGCCGTTTCCACCTCGATCGTGACGGCCACACCCGAGTTGGCGCAGCGCGCCATCGTCCTGAACGGCGTCTCCAAGACCTACGCGATGACTGGGTGGCGCGTGGGTTGGATGATCGGGCCGGAAGACGCCGTCAAGGCCGCCACAAACCTCCAATCGCACCTCACGTCCAACGTCGCCAACGTCTCACAGCGGGCGGCACTAGCAGCGGTCAGCGGGGACCTAAGCGCCGCGACGGCAATGCGGGCCGCTTTCGACCGGCGCCGGCACACCATCGTGGACATGCTGAGAACGATCGATGGGGTGACGCTGCCCACGCCGCAAGGCGCGTTCTACGCCTACCCGGATGTCGCCGGGGTGTTGGGCCGCAGCCTAGATGGAGCGGTGCCTACCACGTCCGCCCAGCTCGCGGCCCTAATCCTGGATCGGGTCGAAGTCGCCGTGGTGCCAGGAGAAGCGTTCGGCCCCAGCGGCTACCTGCGTCTTTCCTACGCCCTGTCGGATGAGGACCTCGTTGAGGGTGTCGGACGGATAGTCGAGTTCCTGGCCCGGTAGGGTCTCCCCGGTGAGCTGGGTGGCATGACCCGGACGCCCACCGCAACCAACCCCACACCTGACACGCAGCTCGCCGAAGCGACTGCCAGCGCCAACCTCACCGCCCGATTCGCGCGGCCTCGGGTCCGCGATTCGAGACTCTTTGGAACCAAGACCACCCCAGCAATGTCGATGCGTTGTCATTGATCTACCGCACAACCCAGCGGCGTGACCGGCCGGAAGCGTTCCTGACACCGCGACGCGTTCCGGTCAGCTCGGGACCGGGGTATCCCGAGCAGGGCCGGGAGGCTTCTTGGGGGAGATGCCTCCCGGTCCGCCCCGGCGCCACGACGCGCCGGGCCCTGGATGCTGGACCCTCACGGATCACCTGGAGCAGGTCGCCTAGGCCGCCCCGGCGCGCCGGGCCTGGATGTGGCACCATCAAAGGCGTGCGGGATCTGGCCAAAGTGCCCAAGGCCCACCTCCACCTGCACTTCACGGGCTCGATGCGGATCGGCACTCTGGAGGACCTGGCGCGGCAAGCCGGTCGGCGCCTACCCGAAGCACTCCTCGTGGACCAGCCGCTGCGCCTACCCTCCGGCCAACGCGGTTGGTTCCGCTTTCAACGTCTGTACGATCTGGCCCGCTCCGTTGTGCGCACCGAGGCGCATCTGCGTCGGATCGTGCGGGAGGCCGCCATCGACGATGCCGCCGAGGGCTCACGGCGCCTCGAACTCCAAATCGACCCGACCCCCTACGCCCGGCATCTGGGTGGGATCACGCCGGTGACCGGCATCGTCCTAGATGAAGCGAAGACCGCCAGCGCCCAAACTGGGGTGCAAGTGGCGATCGTGGTGGCGGCCTCGCGGCGACGCAGTCCCTTCGACGCGCGGGCCCTCGCCCGGCTGGCCGCGCGGCACGCCGGGGACGGTCCGGGAGATGTGGTCGGGTTTGGGTTGAGCGACGACGAAGCCCAAGGGGTGACGGCCGAGTTCGCGCCCGCGTTCCGCATCGCGAGGCGGGCCGGGCTGGCGTGCGTTCCCCACGGAGGGGAGCTGCTCGGAGCGGCGCACGTCGCCTCCGTCCTGCACTGGTTGAGGCCTGACCGCCTGGGGCATGGGGTGCGCGCCGTGGAGGACCCGTCAGTGGTGCGCCGAATCGTGGACGATGGCGTCGCTTTAGAGGTCTGTCCACTCTCCAACGTTTCCCTTGGGGTATTTGAGCGACCGGTGGACGTACCGTTGCGGGGCCTTGTCGCGGCCGGTGTGACGGTCGCGCTGGGCGCGGACGATCCCGTGATCTTCGGGACACGGCTCGTAGACCAGTACCGCTCAGCGCGGATCGACCACGGCCTGTCCGACGCCGACCTGGCGGGATTGGCGCGCGGGTCTATTGCCGCGTCGCGAGCCTCGGCGGAGGCAAAGGGCCGCTGGACCCGCGAGGTCGATGATTGGTTGGGGCAGGTCTAGGCGCATCCCCAGGTGTGGTTGGCGGCTGTGGTTAGCCGGTGCTTCGCCGGCCGCCTGGGGCTGGTGGACGGGGCCGTTTCTTCGCCAACGATAGCGCTCTGATCTGCGGCGATGTCTTGGGCTGGGGTGGCCCGCGAGCTAATCGATGACTATCGCCTCGGAGACCAAGGCGATACCGAAGGCGGCTTCGACCCGCCGGACGATGACGGCCCCCAACTCCCGAATATCCCCCGCCGAGGCACCGCCCCGGTTGGTCAACGCCAGGACATGTTTGGTCGAGGTAGTGGCGCGCGCGTTGAGACCCCAGCCGCAAGCGATGCCCGCGTGGGCGATGAGCCAGGCCGCGGAAACCTTGACCAGGCGATTGCCCGCCGAGTCGCGGCCCGCGCCGAACCGGGGGGCATCCGAGGGCAGTGCGACAGCGCGCTCGGCCGCAATGACTGGGTTGGTGAAGTATGAGCCGACGCTCCAGGTATCGCGGTCGGCCGGGTCCAGCAGCATGCCTTTGGCGCGGCGCAAGGCGAGGACCGCATCGGCCACTTCCTCCGGCCTCGTCCGGTCCCCGAGGTTCACACCGAGGAGAGCGGCGAGTTCGGGGTAGGCGACCGGCGCGGACAGGGCCGATCGGCGTGTACGAAACGTCACGCTCAGGACAACTAGTTCGGGAAACGAAGGAAAGAGGGGGGCGGGAGGGGACGGGGAAGCAGGCACGGCCGGGCCGGCATCGGAGGCGGGGGCGCGTGTGGGAACACGACCGGCAGGTGCGGGCGGCGTCAACGTGCCCGATTTCCCCAACCGGGTCATAGGGCCGCGTGCGGGAACCCAACCGGCAGATGCGGCCGGGCCGGCATCGGAGGCGGGGCCGCGTGCGGGAACCCAACCGGCAAGTGCGTCCGGGCCAGCATCGGAACCGGGGCCGTTGGCCGCGGCCGCCGGGCGAGGGCGAGCCGCCCGCTGGGGGCGGACCGTCTTCAACGCTGAGGTTCGGTAGTCGAAGCGCAAATCCTCAGGGCCCAAGCGCCGCACCACCCCAGCGGAGCGATCCCAAACGGTCACCGAGGCGACCAACTCGCACACTTCAGGACCGTACGCGCCGAGGTTCTGGACCGGAGCGGCGCCGACCGATCCCGGGATACCCACTAACGCCTCGAAACCCGACCAGCCCTCGGCCACGGCGCGCTCGGCCAACTCGGCCCAAACGGCACCGGCGCCGACCCCAACCAGGATGGCCCCGTCATCGTCGGCATGGACTGTCACGTCCGCCCACCGGGGGCGAATCACGTGGGCCGCACCCGCATCCGGAGGGACCGTGTTGGAACCGGCGCCGAGGAGGATTGCGGCGGGGTCGCCAGGCGCGGGGATGGCGGCAATGAGCTCGGCCGGGCTGGCCGCGTCAGTCAGGCGTCCTATCGGTCCGCCCACGCGCAAGGTGGTGACATCCGCGAAGGCGACGTTCGGCACCGTGTCAGGGTAGCGGGCCGGGGATGGTCATGGACTCCCGGCAAACAACGGCGACCTTCGCGACCCACCTACTACGTGGCATTTCGCCGCCGTCCTAGACTCCGGCCATGACCCCAGTTTCCGCGCGGAGGTGCTGCGCCTTGGTCGCCACTTCCGCCCTCGCCGCCTGCACACTCACCCTTGGCGACTCGTGGTCCTCGGGCATACCGGAAGCAGCGGCCGCAAACGACCCTCTGATCGACCTGCTCAACCCGTTCGCCGACCTATCGCCCTCCGCTCCCAACCCCATCCTTGGACACCGGGAGTCCCTGGCGGCGGGCGAGCAGACCCAGGCGAGCAACGACATCGTCGCGCTGAGCATCAACGCGTCCGCCGGGGCGGAACTGGTGGACGCGGCGCTCGCCGATGCCACAGCCGATCCGGCGTTGGCTATGAGCGAAGCGCTTGGAACGCAACTCGGTCCGCTCTTTGCCGAGGCGCTCCAGCATGGCGATCTACCCAAGACATCGTCGCTTCTAAACGAAGGCCTGCGCGATGGGCTCGCGAACCCGAGCAACGCCAAGGCTCACTTCGCCTACAAGCGGCCGTTTATCCGGCTCGGCTTCGCCGACCAGGGCGGACACCTCACACGAACATCCAGCCCCGAATACGCGAAGCTCGCGAAGGACGGCTCCTTCCCGTCAGGGCACACCATCAACGGGTACCTCGCGGGCACGGCCCTCGCAACCCTCCTGCCCGAGTTCGGCCCTCAACTCCTGGCGCGGGCCTCGCAATTCGCACACCATCGAATAGTGCTGGCAATGCACTACCCGCTGGACGTGATGGGCGGGCGGATGGCGGCGCAGCGCGTTCTCCAGGCGCGGTGGAGCAACGCCGGTTCTCGCGAAGTCTTGGACGATGCCGCCGCTGAGCTGCGCTCGGTCCTCACCTCCCGCTGTCAAACAGCCGGGCACGGGCCCGACCTGAAAGCCTGCGCCTCCGCCGGCACGGCCTACCTGTCCACAGAGGCAGCCGTGGCGGTGTACACCGAGCGGTTGACCTATGGGCTGGGGTCGGTTCTCCCAGTCACAGCGCCCTGCGGTGGGGAGGGATCGGACCAGCTCGTGGCGGCCATCCCGCCTGGCGCCGAAGACCTACTCCTCACGGCCGCGCCTTCCCTTGACGCAAGCGGGCGCCGCGCCCTGCTTGCTGCGACCGCGGCGGCACCGGGCTCGCCCCTCGACACCCGGACCGGGCAGGGTAGCTG
>JAIRXV010000432.1 GCA_031268115.1 Bifidobacteriaceae bacterium | reverse complement strand
CCTAGCGGCACCCCACGGGATCTTTTCCCTTCGCTGCGCTACGGGAAAATCTCCTGCGGGGACCCCGAGATCCGAAAACTCGGCTCATCTGCACACGTTTCAGCAACAAAGGCAGCTAGATCGGTGTCGGATGCCGCGTTTCAACTGGTCAGCGCGGTCTGCGCCGATTCAGTTGACGCGGTTGAAGGCCGCCTTGCCGGCGGCCTTCACTCCTCCTCGACTTCGTCCACTTCGATGAGGATGATCTCTTCGAAGTCTTCGTCTTCGTCGTCTTCGAAGTCTTCGTCGTCCTCTTCGTCGTCTTCGAAGTCTTCGTCTTCGTCGTCTTCGTCGCCATCGTCGTAGACGAGAAACGGCGTGTCGATGCCGGTGGCCTCGTACAAGGCCTCGTCGTAGGTCTCAAAGGCATCGATGAGGGTGACGTAGGCGGAAATGAACGAGGGGTCATCGACCCCTCGTCCGCTGGCCGCGGCGGCGTGGTGCGATTCCAAGGAGGCGATCAGACGGTCAAGGGCTGCGCGAGGTTCGACGGTCATTGTTTGACGGTAGCGCGAGTCGGGGGACAATTGCACCTACGGCGTTGCCCCAAGAGCGGCGCCCAGCCGTGTTCGGATGCGCAGAACAGCGTTGTGACCAGCCGAAACAGGGTAGTTAACGTCTTGGATTGCTCGGTGATTTCTCGCGCGGTCCGAGCGACCGTCGAGAACCGAATGGGAGGCCCCGTGACCCCGACTGACCGCTGGATCGCCGCCGGAGGCACCTACGAGACCCGTGTGGTGACCGTCCCCGCAACCACCCCCCGGGCCGATGCGGCCCGCTTCCTCGCCGATGAGGCTGAACACGGCCGCTGGGAACTGGATCGCTCAGCGGTGTACTGGGGTGGAACACGCAGAGCGTGGCTTCGCCGCAAGGCCCTGCGCGTGGAGAGCACGCTCGACTGAGGCGGGCGGCGGCCGCTGACCGCTTGGGGGCGGCGGAGCGACTAGTCTGCCTGGGTGCATAGTTGGCCCCGCCCCCATCTGCCCAGCCTGCCTGGGCACGGCGATATCCCTGTCATCTACGATGTCGGCGCGGGCGAGGCACTACCCTCCGCTCGGCACAACCAGAGCGTTGCCGCGATCTACGTCTGCGGTATCACGCCCTATGACGCGACCCACCTCGGCCACGCCGCCACCTACATAGCGTTCGATGTGCTTGTGCGCGCGTGGCTGGATGCCGGTCGGGAAGTCGTCTATGCCCAGTGCGTCACAGACGTGGACGATCCACTGTTGGAGCGAGCGAATGCCACCGGCGTGGATTGGCGCTCCCTGGCCGAGCGTGAGACGGACGTCTACCGAGCGGATATGCATGCGCTTGGGGTGATCCCGCCGAACCATTTCGTGGGCGTGACCGAGATTGTCCCCGAGATCGCGGATGCAGGGGCTGCTCTAGAGCACGCCGGCCTTGCCTACCGATTGTCCGCGCCCGATGGCGGCACTGACCTCTACGCCGATCTCGCCGCGGATCCGCAGTTCGGTACGGTTTCGCGGCTGTCCGCGGAGGCGATGCGGGATTTGTTCGGGGAGCGCGGCGGCGATCCAGACCGGCCCGGCAAGCGGGGGCCGCTCGACCCGATGCTGTGGCGGGCGCGGCGCGCCGGCGAGCCGTGGTGGGATTCGCCGCTGGGCCAAGGGCGGCCCGGCTGGCACGTCGAATGTGCCGTCATCGCCGCCCGCCACCTGGGTGTGCCGTTCGATGTCCAAGGTGGCGGCATGGATTTGCTGTTCCCGCATCACGAGATGAGCACATCGCACCTGCGGGGATTGACGCAAAGCGCGTGTCCAGTCGCGGTGCGGGCTCACACCGGCCTGATCGGATTGCACGGCGAGAAAATGAGCAAATCGCGTGGAAACCTAGTCTTGGTCTCCGAATTGGTGGCCGGCGGGGTAGATCCGGCGGCGATTCGCCTGGCCTTGATGGCCGGGAACTATCGTCGGGACCGCGACTGGGCACCGGAGTTGCTGGCCACCGCCCAGCGGCGGCTCGCGGCGTGGCGGGCGGCGCTGCCGCCCGAACGGCCCGGCAGCGTTGTTTGCGGTCCGCCAAGCGGCGGGCCGGGCGCCGAGGACGGTGGCGGGGGAGCTGGACGGGATCGCGGCGTGGGCGCGGACAACGTGGGTGCGCCCGGGACGGATCGGGCGCAACGCGACACGGTTGAGCACATCCGGCGGGCGCTTGCACTGGACCTCGACACTCCGGCCGCCATCGCAGCGGTCGATGGGTTCGTGGAGAGCCGCGGCAGGGACGCAACGCCTGCACCCCTAGTGAGCGACGCGATCGAAGCACTCCTCGGCATTGCCTTGGACCACTAGTTGGACCCTCCGTCTGGCGCGGTCGCGTCAGCGGACATCAGCGTGTTCACCACCGTGCCAAGCGGATGCCGGATCAGATCCGGGGAAGTTTGGGTGATCGCCTCCTCAAGCAGGCGGGCAGGGTCGATACTGGGTGCGACGGTCATCGCGGTCGTTTCCTTATGAGGCCGCGCCTCGGATCGTCAAGCCATCCGCTGCTTTCCAATTCGGGGAATCGGCAGTTTTCAGCGTTTCAAACACCAAGGGCGCTCTCGGAGCCGTATTGGCTCGACCGGCACCGCTGTGCTCACCATGTCGCTCACCATGTTGCGTCCAGATAGAGCTTTCGGCTATTAGGATCGCGGCGGGCCGCATCGCGATAGAGCTATTGGTCAATAGAGTGAGCCGAAACACGCCAATCGGGCGATCCTAGTAGCCGAAACCTCTATCGATGTGAGCGCGCACAGTCCACTATTGACCAATGAC
>JAIRXV010000431.1 GCA_031268115.1 Bifidobacteriaceae bacterium | reverse complement strand
CCTAGCGGCACCCCACGGGATCTTTTCCCTTCGCTGCGCTACGGGAAAATCTCCTGCGGGGACCCCGAGATCCGAAAACTCGGCTCATCTGCACACGTTTCAGCAACAAAGGCAGCTAGGTCAAGTACTCCTTCACTGCCGCCGTCAAGGACGCCAGCCCTTTCTTGGCGTCCGAGAAGAACATGCCAGTCTTCGGGTCGGTATACAGCTCGTTCTCTATGCCCGCGTAGCCTTGGCCCATACCTCGTTTGATGACGATGACGGACTTCGCGTGATCGACGTCGAGTATCGGCATGCCGGAGATCGGTGTGCCCGCGCGCCGGGCCGCCGGGTTCGTGACATCGTTAGCGCCAACTACTAGCGCGACATCGGCGGTATCGAACTCGGGGTTGGCCTCCTCCATCTCCTTCATCTCGTCGTACGGCACGTTGGCCTCCGCCAGCAGCACGTTCATATGCCCAGGCATCCGCCCCGCCACAGGGTGGACCGCGTAATAGACCGTAACGCCGTGTGCGGTCAGAAGATCGCCGAGTTCGGCGATCTCGTGCTGGGCTTGCCCGGCGGCCAATCCATAGCCGGGAACGAACATCACTTTGTTCGCGTACGCGAGCTGGATGGCGACATCGTCCGCGTCCACCGTCCGAACGGAGGCGCCCGCCGCGGCCGCAGCCGACGCACCCGCCGCCGTGTCGCCTTGACCGAATCCGCCTACCATTATGGACAGGATCGAACGGTTCATCGCATCCGCCATCTGTTTGGTCAAGATGGAACCGGACGCCCCCACCAAGGCTCCCGCCACAATCAGGATCTGGTTGTCCACCACGAATCCTGCCATTGCGACTGCCAGTCCGGTAAACGCGTTGAGCAGTGAAATCACCACCGGCATGTCGGCTCCACCAATTGGCAGAACCAGAAGCACACCGAACGCCAGCGCCCCCGCCAAAGACATAAGCAGCAGCCATGTGCTGCCTCCCACGGCGATGGTCCACACCCCCGTCACAACGGCCAGCAAGGCAGAAGCGGCCATGACTATCTTCGACCCTGGGAACGCGATCGGATTTCCAGAGACGATCCCTTGGAGCTTGCCGGCCGCGATCCACGAACCGGTAAACGTCACCGAGCCGATCACAATGTCCAGCACCACAGGAATCGAGAACTCGACCGCGAGGGATGCGCCGATGCCGGCAGACCCGATGGTCCCAATATCGGACATTCGGTCCAAGAAATCCGTCAAGGCGACAAACGCCGCCGCCCCGCCGCCCACGGCGTTGAACACGGACACGAGCTGGGGCATCGCGGTCATCTTGACTGTTTTCGCGGAGTACCAACCGTACCCACCGCCCAGCAAGAGGCCACCCACTAGGGCGACACCGGCCCAGAGCGCCCCATGCCAGCCGATGCCGCTATCGGAGTCAATCAGATATAGGAGCGTAATCAGGACGGCGGCCGCCATACCGCCTGCCGACAACAGGTTGCCGTTGCGGGCGGTGCCCGGCGAGCGCATCAGATGCAATCCCATGACAAAACATACTGCGGCCAGCAGGTACACCACCCAAGTAATGATTTGCGTCGCTCCCATGTCAGTGCCCGCCCTTCTTCGATGCCTCGCCGGCCGGTTCGGGCCGCTTCTTGAACATTTCGAGCATGCGGTTGGTTACCACATAGCCGCCCATTACGTTCATGGCGGCCATTGCTGCAGCGAAGAACACCAGCACATAGGCGAGGGGGTTGTCGGACAGTCCACCGACCAGCATGGCTCCCACCACAATCACGCCGTGGATTGAATTGGCCCCAGACATCATCGGTGTATGCAGCGTGGTCGGGATTTTCGAGATGACCTCGAAACCGACCAGCAACGCTAGGACAAAGATCGTGATCGAACTCACTAGCTCCGGACTCATGTTACGCCCCTTTCCGCACGGCACCGTCATAGGTGACCGTCACCGCATCGAGAACTTCATCGGCAAAATCCACTGCGAGCGCTCCGTCGATTACGAGGGCACCCAGCAGCGATTGTACATTGCGGGCGTACGCGGCCGAGGCACCGGCCGGCATCTCGGCCGCCAAATTCGACCCGTCCACAATGGTCACTCCATTCTTTGTCACCACTTGTTCCCCCGGGACCGAGCCTTCGACGTTCCCACCGAGGGCGGAGGTTCCCAAATCGACGATGACGGAGCCCGGCTTCATCCGTGCCACTGTCTCAGCGGTGACCAATACCGGCGGTTTGCGGCCTGGCACTTGGGCAGTGGTGATGACGATGTCGTGGGCGACGAGGTGACCGGCCAGCTCGGCCTGCTGCGCGGCTTTCTCTTCCGGCGTCAGTTCGCGCGCGTAGCCGCCTTCGCCGGCGCCGTCTTCCAGGCCGGAGGGCGCGAGGAACGCGGCGCCGAGCGATTCGACTTCGCCGCGCGAGGCCGGCCGAACGTCGTAGCCGGTCACAACGGCGCCGAGTCTCTTGGCGGTGCCGATTGCTTGCAGGCCGGCCACACCGGTGCCCAGCACGATCAGCTTGGCCGGTTTGGCGGTACCCGCGGCGGTGATCATCATCGGCATGTAGCGGCTGAAGGTCTCGGCCGCGACGATGGCGGCCCTATAGCCGGCAACCGATGCCTGAGAGCTGAGCACGTCCATGGTTTGGGACCGGGATAGGGTGCGCGGCAAGTAGGCGAAATCGAGACCCGTCACGCCGGCGGCCGCGAGCGCCTCCAACGTTGCGCGGTCTGTTCGCGAGCCGAGCAGACCCACAATCACTTGCCCTGGGCGAAGAGCGGCTATCAGTTCGCTGTCGGGTGGATTGACTGTGGCCAGGATGTCGGCCTGCGCAATCGCTTCAGCGCGGCCGCGGACGTGTGCGCCGGCATCGGCGTAGGCCTGATCAGGGAAAAAGGCGCTAGTGCCGGCGCCCGCCTCCACGATGACTTCGAATCCGTTCCGGATGAGCCGAGCAGCGACCTCCGGAACCAGGGCAACGCGCCGTTCGGCCTTCTTGACCTCCCGGAGCGCCGCCAAACGGACAGCGGCCATGGACGTGCTACCTCCTTGTGGTATCGGCGTCCCCAAGCGCGGGACTGCCGGGTAGTTGCGGTGAGTGCGAGGCGGGGTCGGGCCGGATCTGGCCTTCAGCGCTGCGGATCGCGGCCTCTAGTGCGCGCATGGTGGCGCGCAGCGCGCCCTCGGCTTCGATTCCAAGGCGTTCGGCTTGAAGGATGGTGGCAAGCAACTCGGCGCCGATGGCGGCGCTCGCCTCGCCGTTTTCGTTTGCGCTGGGAAGATAGGGGGCGGCGATGGCGCCCACATCAAGGCCGCCGCGGCGGGCCCGGCCCATTACTTTCTGTGTCCGGGCAAGCGCCCCTTGCGTGGCGGGGATGCCGTCCAGCACCGAGGTGCGAGCCTTCTCCTCGGCTTTGATCTTGTCCCATC
>JAIRXV010000420.1 GCA_031268115.1 Bifidobacteriaceae bacterium | reverse complement strand
AGTCGCCCGCTGCCCGCGGGGTGGGGGTCGCGATGCGGCCTGAGGTCTGCGGCAAGCTGGTCGCTTAGCGCCCTGGCGGAGGTCGGAAGACGCCGGGGTACCGCGCCCGAACCGACCAGGGCAGTGTGGGCGGACAGATCAACGAGCGCTCGCCGACCCCACGCAGCGATGGCATCCTGGAAGAGGTAGTCGGCCTGGGAGGCCGCTGAAAAGGTGGCCGACGACCGCGTCAACTGGACTGGCGCAGACCGCGCTGACCAGTTGAAACGCAGCAGCTAGCATTGTTAGGTCGGTCCTCTTCAGCACCGACCTAACCAAGGTCGGACGCCGCAGACTTCTATGTCGGTTACTTACCGGAAACGTTGGTGTGATCTACGTAACATATTCACCTGACAAGGTGTTCCGCGTTGTTCCGGGCCGGTGCCCCCGCGGGGATGGCGAGTCCGCCCGGCGAACCAAACGAACGAAAGGGCGAGATGTACCGATCCTTGCTGTATCTGAACGTCAAGGCGGGCAAGGTTGACGCTCTGATCGACTGGTACAGGCAGGTCGATTCGTTGGGTCAGGCGGTGGCGCTGGTCGGATGCGTCAGCACCGAGATCTACCCTTTGCCGGATGAGCCCAACCGGCTGCTGGTGACCGCACTGTGGCGGGACGAAGGCGACTATCAGCGTTGGGTGGACCATCCTTACCGGAAGCAGTTGACGGGCGGGATCAACGAGTTCCTTGACGACACATTCAACGAGGGGTCGAAGGGGTTGCTGCTGACCAGTATCCTTTCGGCGCCTAATTAGAGGAGGAAACAGGCTCTATGCCCAAGCACAGGGTGTCTATGGACATCGGCGGGACTTTCACCGATGTCATCGAGTTCAACGAGGAGACTGGCCAATACACTGCGGGCAAGTCCTCGACCACGCCGAACGATTTGACACAAGGCGTATTCGACGGGTTAGCGCAGGTCCTTGAGTCAGTCCCAGAGATCAACTTCTTGGTGCATGGCACCACCCAAGGCTTGAACGCCTTCCTGCAACGGCGCGGGGAGAAGGTGCTGTTGTTGGCAACTGAGGGCGTAGGCGATGTCTACCAGATCGCGCGGGGGCACCGGACGCGCTTGTATGACGTGCATTACCGCAAGCCAACGCCGTTGGTGCGGCGTTCCGACACGGTGGAGTTGACCGGTCGCCTGCGTTACGACGGCTCCGAGCGGACGCCGCTGGCAGAGGACCAGGTAAGGGCGGCGGCCGCCCGTTTCCGGTCAGAGGGGTTCGGGGCGGTGGCGGTCGCCCTATTGTTCTCTTATATCAATCCTGAACACGAACTGGCGGTTGAGCGCATCTTGCGCGAAGAGTTGGGGGATTCAGTCCAGATCACTTTGTCGCATCGGGTCGCCCGCGAGTGGCGCGAGTACGAGCGTACGTCATCGGCCGTCTTGGATGCCTACACCGGGCCGATTGTCCGGCGTTACTTGGAGAACCTTGAGTCGAAATTGTTGGACAGAGGCCTAGAGGTGCCGCTGCATGTGATGCAGTCATCTGGCGGGATCATCTCGGCTGACTCGGCGCGGACGATGACGCTTCAAACGTTGTTGTCCGGGCCGGTCGGCGGCGCTATGGGCAGTCTGGCCTTGGCGAAGCGCCTGGGCAAACCGAATCTGATCGGCATTGACATGGGCGGGACGTCATTTGACATTTCGCTTGTGATCGGCGGCCAGCCCGATGTGTCGAACGAAGCCGAGCTGGAGGGTTTCCCGATTCTGATGTCGGTTGTCAACATCCACACGATAGGGGCGGGCGGCGGTTCGTTGGCATATCACGAGGCCGGCGGTTTGAGGGTGGGGCCTGAATCGGCTGGCGCGGACCCAGGACCAGCGTGCTACGGCCGCGGTGGAACCCAGGCGACTGTGACGGACGCGAACCTGGTGTTGGGCCGCGTCGATCCCACTTGGTTCGCGGGTGGAACCATGAAGCTGGAACCCTCGTTGGCGGATAAAGCGGTGGCGGAGCTGGGCGGTGCCTTTGGCCTGGACGCCGTCCGTATGGCGGAGGGCATCTGCGATGTGGCGAACGCCAAGATGGCGCAGGCGATCCGGAACATAACGGTCGATCGCGGCATCGAGCCGCGCGAGTTCTCTTTGGTGGCTTTTGGCGGCGCGGGGCCGATGCACGCGGTCTTCATTGCCCGCGAATTGGAGATAGGCGAGGTGGTGATTCCCCCCAGCCCAGGTGCCTTCTCGGCTTGGGGAATGTTGGAGACAGAGGTCAGGCGCGATTTTTCGCAGTCTTTCTACGGCACGTTGGCGGACGCGGACAAGGCCGAGATCGCGAGGTTCCTGAGCGCGATGGAGGCCGACGCGCGGGCCGCGTTGATAGCGGACGGCATAGGCGCCGAAGCGATCAGGGTGTCGTTCGCGCTCGATATGCGTTACGTGGCGCAGGAATACACGCTGACGGTGGCGGTCGAGGGCGATGCCTTCCCGAGCCAAGACACATTCGCCGATTCCGCCGCAAGACTCTTCGATGCCGCGCATCTGTCGCGTTTCGGTCACGCGAACCCCGGCGCGCCAATCGAGATTGTGACGTTGAGGGCGACTGTCTTGGGAGAATTGTCACGGCCAGACCCGGTCCCGTTGGAGGCGGCGACTGACGCCGCCTACCCGTTTGAGACCAGGCAGATCGTGTTTGGGAAGACTGAGCACGCCACCCCGGTGGTTCGCCGCGACGCGCTCCGCCCGGGGATGGTCGTCCCAGGCCCGGCTGTGATCTTGGAGCAGACGGCCACCACGGTTCTGCCGCCAGGCACTATAACGACCGTCGAGCCGTACGGGTCGCTAATCGTTCAGGTTGGAAAGGAGAACTGAGATGGCCGCTTACGATCCGATCTTGACCGAGATCATCCGTTCGGCGCTGAATTCGGCCGCCGATGAAATGAATTCGACATTGATCCGTTCGGCTTACACGCCCGTAATCTATGAGATGAAGGACTGCGCGGTCGGTCTGCTGGATGAGAACCACAAGACTTTGGGGCAGTCCGCCGGTCTGCCGATCTTCCTCGGCAACTTGGAGATCGTCACCGAGTACACGGAGAAGCTGTACGGCCGGGAGGTCTGGCAGCCGGGCGATGTGTGGATCCTCAACGATTCCTATATCGCCGGGACCCATCTGCACGATATGACGGTCTACGGCCCGGTGTTCGTTGACGGCGAGTTGGTTGGTTTCTCGACCTGCCGGGCGCATTGGCTCGATGTGGGTGGCAAAGACGCCGGTTCGACCACCGATTCGGTCGACATCTTCCAGGAGGGTCTGCGCGTCGGGGCGCTGCGGGTGGTCGAGGGCGGCGATCTGGTCGAGGATGTGACAGACCTGCTGACTCGTAACTCACGCTTCTCGTATCCGGCACGTGGAGACCTGTTCGCCATGATTGCTTGCGTCAAGACCGGTCAGGGCCGCCTGGCCGCGATAATCGAGAAATTTGGGGTGGAGAACGTCAAACAGGCCCGAGATGAGATTTTCGCGCAGACCGCTCGCCTGGAGCAGGAGACCATCCGGGCCATACCGGATGGTGAGTACCACGCGGAGGGTTGCATCGACGACGACGGATTGGGCTCGGACCCGATCTGGGTGCGCCTTAAGGTGATCGTCGCTGGCGAGCGGATCACCTTCGACTTGCGCGAAACCTCTGACGCGGCCCGCGGGCCGGTCAACTGCGGCGCCTCGCAGGCGATCTCTGCGGCCAGGGTCGCCTATAAGCTGCTGATCAGCCCAGACAAGCCGGTTGACGGTGGGGCGTTCTCGACCCTGGACGTGCTGGTCCGCGACGGTTCGATCCTAGGTGCCCAACCGCCGTCGCCGTGCGAGTGGTATTTCAGTTCGCTCGGATTGTTGATCGACTTGACAGTGAAGGCGTTCGAGACGGTGCTGCCGGACCGGGTGGCGGGCGCATCGGCGGGCGATTCAATGGTGATCGGCATCGGCGGCAACGACCCACGCAACGGTGGCGTGCCGTTCCTGTTGTACGAGCCGACAGTAGGCGGCTGGGGTGCCTGGGACGGCGGGGACGGTCAGGACGGCCTGATCAACAACGTCAACGGGTCGCTGAAGGACATGGCGGTCGAGATCATTGAGACGAAATACCCGGTGCATATGGTCTACTACCGGTTCCGGCCCGATTCGGGCGGGGTTGGCCGGTGGCGTGGCGGCAACGGCGTAGAGCGTAAATACTCGGTCGAGGTGGACGGCGCATGGTTGTCGCTGTGGTTCGAGCGATCGGTCACCCCGGCCTGGGGATTGGCCGGTGGGGGCAGCGCCACACCGCCAGAATGCTGGCTCAACGAAGGGCGGCCCGACGCTCGGACGATGCTCAAGATCAACGCCCTGCCGATCAAACGGGGCGATGTCATCACCACCCGAACAGGCGGCGGCGGCGGATACGGGGACCCGACCGTTCGGGCGCGCGATGCCGTCGAAAAGGACCTCCGCGAGGGTCAAATCTCCCCCGAGGCGGCCAGGGAGCACTACGGCTACCGACCGTGATGGTCGGCCAGTTGACGCAAGCGACAAGGAAGGAACCCGCATGAAACGACACCCGAGGTTCGCCGCTGCAGTGGCGGCAATCCTGACGCTGCCCCTTCTGGCAGCCTGCGGCGGCGACGACAAATCGGACGGCTCGGGAGGTTCAGGGTCGCCGGGGGCGTCCGGCGATACTGGCGGCGAGGCCGTCGCGATAGCCTTTTTTGGTTTCGCGAAAGCCAACTCGTTCGCCAACGCGACATTCCAAGGTATCGAAGAATACGCGGCAGAGAACAATGCTACGGCGGAATTCTTCGACGGAGCCTTCGACTCTGCCGCGCAAGTCCAGCAAATCCAGGATGCGACGACATCGGAGCGTTTCCAAGTCTACGTAATTCAAGCCAATGACGGGGCCGCGGTAATACCGGCGGCGCAGGCGGCCATTGCGGCCGGCATCACGGTGGTCGCCGAGTTCACCCCGGTTGGCACGGCCTACGACACAGCCGAACCGCAGGTGGAAGGTATCTACTCGATAGTCGATGTGCCCGCCGACAACGGCCGGGTGTTGGCGGAAATGGGCCTCGGCGCGTGCGACGAGTTGGCGGCCGATCCCTGCAAGGTGGCGTATCTGCAAGGGAACGCCGCGTTGCCGCTGGACAACACCCGCACGGAGGCGGCGGTCGCGGCGCTGACCGCGGGTGGCGTCGAGGTGGTCGACAACTTCCAAGGCGGCTACACGTCCGATGAGGGCCGCGCCGCCGTCCAAGATCTGCTGCAGGCCCATCCGGATGTCAACGTCATCATCGGCTCATCTCAGGCCATCGCTGGCGCAGAGTCGCTGGTTGACACGGCTCAAGTGAAGCTGATCGGCAACGGTGGCTCACGCCCGGCGGTGGAGGCGGTCCAGGCTGGACGCTGGTATGGAACCTATTATGCGGACGAGGTCCAGGATGGCTATGAAGCCGCCAAGATAGGCGTCGAAGCGGCGAGAGGTGGCAGCCCGGCCAAGGCAACCAACATTATCGACCTCGACTTCAACTTCGGCGGTGGGGGCACGGAGGAAACCCTCAAAGACGTGACTGGCTCCTACGAGGAGTGAACTAACGATGACGACCGCTGTCGGCACGCCCCTTGTGGCGGTCGAAGGTCTCGGCAAAGCATATGTCCGCAACACCGTGTTGCACGACCTTGACCTCAGTTTCCACGCTGGGAGGGTGTACGGATTGATGGGTGAGAATGGCGCGGGAAAGTCAACTTTCGCGAACATTCTGTCCGGCCTGACCCACGCCGACAGCGGTCGCATCCTGATCGATGGCGAACCCCAGAGTTTCAAGGCGCCTAAGGACGCGTTGGACAAGGGGATCGCCATAATCACCCAGGAACAGTCATTGGCACTTGACCGGTCATGCGCGGAGAACGTGTTCTTCGGGCAGCTGGATTCGCGCCTGGGGTTCGTCAACCAACGCGCTTTGCGCCGACGGTTCGACGAGTTGCGGGACGAGGCTGGGTTCGCCGAGCTGCGGGCTGACGCTATCGTGCGGGGATTGTCGCAGGCTAAACGTCAGCAGGTTGAGATCATGCGGGCGTTGGCTCGCGATGCCCGTGTCGTCATCATGGATGAGCCGACCGCCATCTTGTCCATTGCCGAGACGCGGGGATTGTTGGATCTGATCCGGCGCCTGGCCGCAGACGGCCGGCTGGTGCTGTTGATCTCACATTTCTTAGAGGACGTGCTGGCTGTCGCTGACGAGGTAGTGGTGTTGCGGGACGGGGGCGTGACTTTCGCCGGGCCGGCCGAGGGCCAGACGCCACGCAGCTTGACCCGGTACATGGTGGGACGCGAGGTCGAGATCGACCACCAGCGACCGGCAGAGATTCCGGCCGATGCTCCCGTGCGGCTAGAGGTTAGCCGCCTGACGCGCCCAGACGGCGTTGGGCCCGTGTCTTTCAGTGTGCGTGCCGGGGAAATTGTGGGCCTGGCGGGGCTGATCGGGGCCGGGCGTAGCGAAATCGCGCGGGCAGTGTTTGGGCTTGACCAGATATCCGGTGGGTACATCGCGGTGGATGGCGTCGAGTTGCGCCAGCCGAGCCCGCGGCGCGCGATCCGCCACGGGCTCGCTCTTGTTTCCGAGGACCGCAAACGTGACGGATTGTCGTTGGTTCACTCGGTGCGGGAGAACTCCTCGCTGGTTGTCCGCCGGACGTTCTCGAAGCTTTGGTTTAGAACCGCCCGTCCAGAAAAAGCCGCGGTTCGAGAACAGTCCGAGCAGATGTCGGTCAAAGCTCGGTCAATCGAACAGACCGTGTGGCAGCTGTCTGGCGGCAACCAGCAAAAGGTGATGTTCACCAAGTGGGTGATGTCTAAGCCGAAAGTGTTGATAGTCGACGAGCCGACCCGCGGCGTCGACGTGGGAGCGAAAGCGCAGATTTATCGAATCATCCAAGACTTGGCTGCTGAGGGGATCGCTGTGCTGGTCATCTCCTCGGAGATTGAGGAGGTGATGGGCTTGTCACACCGGTTGCTGGTGATGCGCCGGGGCCAGATGGTCCGCGAATTCGCGTGGGGTGAGGCGTCGCGGACCGAGGTCATTGAGGCCGCGTTTGGAGACTATCGCGAAGATAAAGCCGAGGAGGCCACAGGTGGGAAATAGGGCGGGCGCGCTGCTGCGATACCGGTCCCGGGACCTGGGGATCGCGATCACCACGATTGTGCTTGTGGGTGTGCTGTCACTGTCCACTGACACGTTCCTGACGCCCGGCAACGCGGTCAACATCCTCGACCAGGTTGTGGTCGTTGGGATCATGGCCTGCGCGGTTACGGTCCCGATGATCGCTGGGGTATTCGACCTGTCGATGAGCGCCACCGCAGCGCTCTCAGCGATCGTAGCGATCACAGTCGCAAACCACGCTGGGATAGCCGCGGGCGTCGCCGCCGCAATCGCGGCCGGTGTGGTGTTGGGGTTGGTAAACGGACTGGCGGTGACTTACGCGCGGGTGAATTCCTTCATCGCCACATTGGCCACGTCAATGGTGTTCCGGGGTATCGCGACAGCCGTTACGGACGGCCAAATCGTCAGAGCCGACGACACCTCGCTCCAGATGCTGTCGCGCCCGTCGCCCGTGGCGGGCGTAACCTGGGCCACCTGGGTATTGCTGGCGATCGGGGTGGTTACCGGAGTCGTCGTAGCCAAGACCGTTTACGGGCGGAACCTCTACGCCGTCGGCGGTAACGAGAGTGCGGCCTTGGTGTCAGGTATCTCGGTCAACTGGACCCGGATTTCGGCGTTCATGATCTCGGGGGGCCTGGCCGCTATCGCGGGCTTGGTGTTGGCCTCCCGCGCCCTGTCCGCCCAACCGTCAATGGGCACCGGCACCGAATTCACCGCTATAGCTGCCGCCGTCATCGGCGGAGTTTCGCTGATGGGCGGTTCCGGCGCGGTCTGGCGATCCGTGCTCGGCGTTATCCTGCTCCAGCTGATCGCCAACGGTTTCAACTTGCTGGGCGCGCCTACCATCTACCAACAGATTGTCCAGGGCACCCTAATCTTGTTCGCGGTTTCCCTGGACCAATTCCTCCGAGCTCGGGACACCTGATTAGGGGCCGATGGCGAAGCACCGGAAAGGTTTGTGATCATGGCACTGATGGCGATCACCGAGGCCCGCGTCGTGACGGCGCGGCGCCCTGTGAAGGACCCAGAGACAATCCTCATCGAAGACGGGAGGATAGCGGCTGTCGGCAAGGGCATTGACATCCCCGCCCGGTCTCGCCGCGTAGACGCTGCGGGGGCTTCTGTTATACCCGGCCTGATCGACGCGCACTGTCACGCCTACGGTGTCTCCCTCCGCCTCGAAGACATGGAGAAATGGCCGCTCAGTTACGTGGCATTGCTAGCGGCGCGGCGCCTCGATGCGGCGTTGCGGCGGGGGTTCACGACCGTGCGCGATGTCGGGGGCGGTGACCCGGGGCTCGCTAAGGCGGTCCGAGAGCAGATCGTTTCGGCCCCCCGGTACCTCTACACGGGCCCGGCGCTTTCGCAAACTGGAGGCCACGGCGACGGGCGCGATCCGCTCAGTAGCGAAGGCGCGTACTGCGGTTGCGCGACCAACGTGGTCGATGGCGTCGAAGCTGTTCGGCTGAAGGCCAGAGGATTGTTACGGCAGGGTGCCCACGCCATCAAGTTGCTAACCTCCGGCGGCGTGATCTCCCCGACCGACCCGCTTGAAATTCCGCAATACACAGGCGAAGAGATTGCAGCCGCTTGCTATGAGGCAAACCGGCGCGGTACCTATGTGACCGCTCACGCCTATTCCCCGGCCGCGATCCGCCACTCGATCGACAGCGGAGTGCGCTGCATTGAACACGGCAATCTGCTTGACGCGGGGACGGCCACGGCGATGGCCGAACTCGGTGTCTCCCTGGTGCCCACCCTGGCCACCTATGACGCGATGGATCGGCGCGGACGGGCCGTGGGCCTGACTGAGGTGGGTCGAGCCAAGAACACCGCTGTCCTGGGCGCGGGCAAAGAAGCGATCCGCCTGGCGCGGGCTGCGGGGGTCCGGATCGGGTTCGGCACCGACTTGATGGGCGAACTCGAAGACGAACAACTCCAAGGTCTGCGCCTCCAATGCGAAGTCGAAGGCCCCGAACGGACCATCGAAGCGGCTACCGCCGCCAACGCCGCAATCCTGCGCTTAGAAGACAGTGTGGGCCGCATTGAGCCTGGCCTGTCGGCTGACCTAGTGGTGTTACGAGGGGATCTTCTGCGAGATCCGGAAATACTCTGGGAAGGCGAACGCACCGTGATCCACCGAGGAAAAATGGTTGTCTAGGACGGTGGTGAAATACCACCGTCCTAGATGTTAGCTGCCGCGTCTCAGCAGGTCAGAGCTACGCTCTTCCCCGCTGACGCGGTCGAACGCCGGTTATTCACCACCGACCTAGGCTTGCGTTTAAACCTGGGTGGGGGTCGGCTGGTGGGTTTAGGTTTTGGTCTTGGCTCGTTTGCGGACGGGGTGGCGGGTTCGGCGGGGTTTGGTGGTGCCTTTGGGTCGGCCCGGCCCGGGGGTTCGGTTTTTCGGGGGACTGGC